>CAZRIQ010000284.1:0-3959 GCA_964600175.1 uncultured Melioribacter sp.
GAAAAATCCGTTTGATGGAATTATCGGCTACGATGAAACAGTAATTCCGGATATTCAAACAGCGATTCTTTCAAGACATAATATTATTCTTCTCGGTCTTAGGGGACAGGCAAAAACTAAGATTGCCCGCCAAATGGTTAATTTGCTAGACGAATACATTCCGATAATTGAAGGCTCTGAACTGAATGATGACCCGTTCAACCCGCTTTCAAAATATGGGAAAGATAAAGTTGAATCGATGAACGACGAGACACTGATCGCATGGATTCATCGAAACGATAGATACACTGAAAAGCTTGCTACACCGGACGTAACTATAGCAGATTTGATCGGTGATGTCGACCCGATAAAAGCTGCTTCTTTGAAACTTCCCTACTCCGACGAAAGAGTAATTCATTATGGATTAATCCCACGTTCACACCGTTCTATTTTTGTCATTAATGAGTTACCCGATTTACAGGCGAGAATTCAAGTTGCGTTGTTTAATCTACTCCAGGAAAAAGATGTTCAAATCCGCGGATTCAAAGTAAGATTACCTCTCGATGTACAATTTGTTTTCACTGCAAATCCGGAAGATTACACGAACAGGGGCTCAATCGTTACTCCGTTAAAAGATAGGATTGATTCTCAAATTTTAACTCACTATCCCAAAACAATTCCCATATCTAGAAAGATTACCCAACAGGAAGCAAAATTGACGGAATCACAAAAAGGCTCGATCAAGATTCACGAGTTAATTAAAAATCTAATCGAACAAATTGCATTTGAAGCGAGGGAAAGCGAATATGTTGATTCGAAGAGTGGTGTATCTGCCAGGTTAACAATCTCGGCTTATGAAAATGTTGTAAGTTCGGCAGAAAGAAGAATGTTGCTGCACAATGAAAATGAAACTTTCATCAGATTTTCCGATTTGCCGGGAATAATTCCATCGATAACCGGAAAGATTGAACTTGTTTACGAAGGTGAGCAAGAGGGACCGGTAAAAGTTGCTCACATCTTGATAGGTAAATCAATCAAAAATCAGTTCGTTCATTATTTCCCGAGTCCGGATAAAGTGAAAAAGTCGAATCAGCCCAATCCGAATCCATACCAGGAAATAATAGCCTGGTTTAGCAAAGGCAACCAGGTTGATTTGATGAATAATTTGTCAAACACAGAATACAAAAAAGTGTTGGAATCAATACCGGGACTTAAAGAGTTAATAAAGAAATTCCACCCAAAAGAAGATGAAGAAACCAAGACCTTGTTGATGGAATTTGCACTTCACGGGCTGGCTGAATACTCATTACTGAGCAAGCATCCTGTTGAGTTCGGACTTCAATTCAAAGACATGTTGAGCAGTATGTTTACGTTGTCGGAAGAAGAAGATATCGACAACGAAGAAAATTATATTTGATTTATATAAAAAATCTTTAAATTGCAGAAAACCAAATGAGGGAATAATGCTAGTAACAACTACCAACACAGTCGAAGGGAAAAAAATTACAAAGTATTTAGGACTCGTTTCCGGGGAAGCCATTCTCGGTGCAAACATTTTCAAAGACATTTTTGCAAGCATTAGGGACATTGTCGGCGGAAGATCTGCTGCTTATGAAAGAGAATTGAGAACGGCAAAAGAGATAGCTGTTGCAGAAATGGCTGAGCAGGCAAAAAATTTAGGCGGCAACGCTGTAATTGCAGTCGACTTAGATTATGAAACCATAGGACAAGGCGGAAGTATGCTGATGGTTTCTGCAAGCGGTACCGCAGTAGTGATAGAAGAATAAAAGTAATATTTCATCGTTAGATTGATTACAAATTCAGAGGTCGAATCGAACACTTAACTTCAGTTATACAAGGATTATTGCATTTGTAAATTGTTCGCAACTTCTTCAACTTTCTTCCAAACTCTCAATAAATTTCCCGACATAATTTTTTGAATATCTTCTTCGCTATAACCGCGTTTCAATAATTCATAAATCAAATTAGGATATTGAGAAACATCTTTCAGTCCGTTCGGTAATGAATCCCCTAAACCGTCAAAGTCGGAACCAAGTCCAACGTAGTTAATTCCAACCAGTTTAACGACATGATCAATATGATCGGCAACATCTTTTACATCTGCAAACCGTGGAGGATATTCATCCCAATATTTCTTTTGATATTCCATGGCTTCCGGGCTATCTCGCTTTATTTTATGCTCATCGAGATATTTTCTTATTTCCCTACGGCTTTTACTACCTTGTTTCTGAATTTCTATACTCAGGAATTCCGACCCAAAATTTATTTGTATAACACCCCCGTTTTTTGCGAGTGCCTTTATCATATTGTCATCCATATTTCGTTCCCAACCCGGTGTGAAATATCTGCATGACGAATGAGAAGCAATAAACGGTGCTTTTGTCATTCGCATTACTTGATAGAAAGTACTGTCTGAAACGTGTGATACATCTACCATAATTCCCAACCGGTTCATTTCGGCAACAACTTTTTTCCCAAAAGGACTAAGTCCGTTCCATTTTTTATCGGGATCGTATGAGGAATCACAAATATGGTTAGCTTTAGAATGTGCTAAAGTAATATATCGAATTCCTCTATTGTAAAAATATTTTAGATTTTTCAAATTACCTTCAATCGGTGAACCATTTTCCATACCCATAGGAAGAGAAATTTTGCCTGCATTAAAATTTTTTACTACCTCTAGAGTTGAATAAGCAAACGCAAATTTGTCCGGGTTTCGTTTAATCACTTTTTCAACAAGTGAGATTATCTTATCGGCATGTTTCTTAGCTCCATTATTTTCCAGACTTGCAGGTGTATAAATGGACATAAAAGGAACATCCAATCCGCCCTCTTTTGCTCTTACATAATCAAAATTATGATCATCATTCTTTTTTGAGATATCAGTCCATTTTTCGAGAAGAAGCATAGGAGCATCAATATGCGAATCAACCAAAATGTGTTTATGAGCAAGTTCTTGCGCCTTAACTATTAACTCATCTGTCTGGGAAACAAATTGGAGCAGACAAAACAGATGTAATAAAATACAAGTTACAGCAACATTCATATTTCCTCTGGGCTATAATTCTATGCAATTAATAAATTCAAGTATATAGATTAATTCTTTATATACAAACAAGTTATGAAGTTATTCTAATCTATGCCTTTTCCTCAAGTACTTTTAGTTTTGAACCCTTTTATCATCCAATTTTTTGCAAGAATAAGTGTAATCGGACTGATAATTGCAATGAATCCGTAAATAAGCCACATCATCTGACTGTTCTGGGGCAAGCCGGTTTCCGGCAGAGGAATATACTTTGCCACGAAATAACCGGAATAAAGCCCGGTGATGACTTTTGTTAAAAACCATGGTAGTTGCCCAATCCCCATATAAGCACCGGTTTTTCCCTCGGGAGCAATTTCCGCTATCCATTGTAGAAATCTCGGTTGCCACATAGCCTCACCTATTGCTGCGACAAGAACATACGTTAAGAATAAGTAAACATTCGGTCCAATTGCCAATAAAAAAGTCGGTATAGCCATTACAAATGTACCGTATATCATCATTTTGTACACGTTAGCTTTGGCTGTTAATCCTGCAACTAACGGGGCTAGTATAAAAATTAATACGGGATTAATGTTGGAAAAGAATTCAAAATATTCACTAACTGCTGTACCGGAAAATGCTCTGTCAGTATAATATGGAATCGTTAACCAATTATGTGCAAATAATGTTTGAACCGGAATTAAAATAAATATAAAGAATACAAACCTTTTATCTCTGAATGGATGATCGGGGCGATAACGCAAAAATTCCCAAATAGCAGTCATAAAACCTACTGCTGAAAGTGTTAGAAATAAATCGGGTATGCTTTCATTTCCTATTTTAATAATGTTGTTAAATGTTAAAAAGAACAAAACAAAAAGGACTGCTGTAACTGATGAGTAAAAAATCAACAGCGTGTTATTTATCTTAATTT
>CAZRIQ010000285.1:0-3930 GCA_964600175.1 uncultured Melioribacter sp.
AAAGGGACCTGGTTCGAGCCATGGTTTTTGAAGGTGCCGCCGTACAAAGAATGGAAACTAAAATTACTCCGTTGGTTTATCGAGTAACGGCAAAAACATTTCTGCAAATTTTATTGAATGAAGTTCACACAAGTTCAGAAATCAAAGACTTGTTTCACTCCTACGGAGCTTCCGATAGGTTATTTTCTTTTTCGTTTATTAATGTATTGCTGCTACGCAGCTTCATATTTCACTATCCAAAACTCCAGAAAAAATATATTCTCTTCAATTAGAAATGCCACAGATCAGAAGAAGCTTTTTTATGTTTCAGACAATTTATGAACTATGTGTTTAATCATCCAACATATGAATAGCCACAGAGTGGCGGCACATTAGTAACAATGTGGCCATGTGTTTTCTTAGCTCCGGTAGGTCACCAGACTTCGACGGACTCTGTCGAGAGCGACATATAATTTCTCTTTATTAAAAATATTATCTTTGCGTAATTCTAATAACTGATTTAGCGATTCGATGGCTGTAAGAGAAATTTTATTATTGGGTAATCCCCTGTTATACGAGAAATGTGAAACTTGCATGGAAAGCGAGACTGCTGATCTAAAGCGGATAGTTTCCGACCTGCACGATACATTGTTCGACTTTCGCAAAAAACACGGTTTCGGCAGAGCAATAGCCGCTCCGCAAATTGATGAAAGAAAAAGAATCATCTATATGTACATTAACCAACCCATGATATTTTTGAATCCAGTTGTAACACCAGTCGGGTCGGAAACAATAACTCTGTGGGACGATTGTATGAGTTTCCCCGGCTTATTGGTCAAAGTGAAACGTTACAAGAAATGCAAGGTCGAATATTTGGATTTGGACTGGCAAAAACATGAAGTAGAATTTCATGATGATTTATCAGAACTGATTCAGCATGAAAATGACCATCTCGACGGAATATTAGCTATCCAGCGGGCAATTGATGCACAATCATTTGCTCTTTCAAGCCAAAGGGATAAATTAAAGGTATAGAAGTTTTACAGGCACACAAGTCTGTTATCCCAATCTCAAATAAAAATTATTAAATTGATTTCCAAATATTACTATGTTGAAAGAGACCATTATGCAAAAAGAAATTCTGATCGTTAAAAACAACAGCGGGGAAGGACCCGGACTCCTTGAAAAAGTTCTCAAAGAGAACAACATTAAATACACAATCATTGATCTGGATAAAGGAGACGATTTCCCAAATACTGAAAACTACGGGGCGGTTGTTGTTCTTGGAGGGCCCGACAGCGCCAACGATGAAAATGAAAAGATAAAAAACGAACTTATTCAAATCCGTAAAACTGTCGATGCCGGCATACCGTACCTTGGCATTTGTCTCGGTTTACAAACCCTCATTAAAGCAACCGGCGGCAAAGTTGCAAAAAGTCCAACCAAAGAAACCGGTTTTCGTGGGCCGGACGGAAATATGTTCACAGTAGAACTAACCGAAGAAGGTAAAAATGATCCAATGTTCGAAAACCTAAATGATACTTTTAATGTTTTCCATCTTCATGGAGAAACAGTTGAACTAACCGATAACATGAAACTGTTGGGATTTGGAAAGTTTTGCCGAAACCAAATAGTAAAAGTCGGTAAAAACGCTTACGGCATTCAATGCCATTTTGAGCTTACACCGGAAATGTTTGAACAGTGGATTAACATCGACCCAGATCTTCTACAGCTTGATAAAGAACTGCTGCAAAACGATTTCGAAACAATAAAATATGAATACATGCGAATCGGAAAACGGTTGCTCAAAAACTTCTTGAAGACCGCCGGTTTACCGGTTTAACCTTCATATACGATACTTAAATGAAAATATCATTGACAAAGGCACAACGCACATTTCTCCTTCTCACAATATTCTCAATTGCAATGGGATTTTTTGAAGGAATTGTTGTTGTTTACCTCCGCGAACTTTATTACCCGAACGGTTTTCATTTCCCCTTAACGTTCTTTTCCGAAAAGATGCTTTCGATTGAATTGACGAGAGAGCTCTCTACACTTGTTATGCTTGTCACTATAGGAATTCTTGCCGGTAAAAATCCGATTCAAAGATTCGCTTACTTTCTTTACTGTTTTGCCGTGTGGGATATAGTTTACTACGCAGCAATAAAACTTTTCTTAGATTGGCCATCCTCATTTCTGACATGGGATATTTTATTTCTTATTCCCGTCGCCTGGGTTGGACCTGTACTGGCGCCAATAATCTGTTCTTTGACTATGATACTTCTTGCCGTTGTTATTATTTATTTTCGGGAAAAAGGTGTTGAAGTTAAAATCAAAACACTCGAGTGGGCAGCGATTTTAATAGGTGCATTCATAATTTTCTGCACATTTATTTGGGATTATGCTTCCATAATTATAACCGGCGGATTTTTATCTGATTTCTTTTCTATCGCAAAAGATGAGCGATTTATAAAAATTATAACCGGCTATACACCGGTATTTTTTAATTGGTATCTTTTTTCTTTAGGTGAAATTTTGATTTTATTCTCTATCGCCATGATATTTAAACATGCTAAATCCGTTTTTGAAATTGCTAAACAAAAAATAATTACAGAAAAAAGTAAGATGCTGCTTTGAATAAACTATTACTTCAAGCCAGAATTCGAAACTATGTTTTGCATCAAATAACATCAGTTTAAAATCGCTAAGGGAAATAAAATGGCTGTTCCGACAAAGATAAAATTACACAAACAGGAGTATCTCGAAATAACTTGGGATAACGGAAAGACACACAAGTTTCCGTTGAAATTTCTTAGGGATGAGTCACCGGACGCGGGAAACAAAGGCGAGACAATTTTATGGAAACATTACGACCCACCGCCTCCGGGTCCCGATAAACCGGGCAAATATGAAATTGAGAAAATTGAGACGGTCGGTAATTATGCAATTTCAATAAAATGGAAAGACGGTCATGATCACGGGATTTACTCGTGGGATCTTTTAACTCGTTTGGGTGATTATTTGGATGTGAAAGACAACCTACATCAGGACTTCGAACACAATCATTAAAGCTTGTTTATTGAGAAACTTGCTCATGCTTTTTTCAGATCATGAGTAAGAGCATGAGCAAGAGCAAGAATCTTTTCTCTATCGAAACGGTATCTTCTTACGTCTACCGTCTCATGTCTTACGTAAAATATCAGCTTCCCAATAGTTTCTTTATATGATTTTCATAAACCGATTTCGACCTCAAGCCCTGGTAGCTTGCAACAATCTTTCCTTCTTTATCAATAACAAATGAAGTCGGTATTGCTTCAATGCCGCCGTAAGCCTGGTATACACCTACGTTGCCGTATACAACGGGATAATTAATCCCAATCTGTTTCATGAAAGGAACAACCTCATCTTTTGTATCCTGATCAACCGAAATACCAACAACTTCTAAACCCTTATCTCCAAATTCTTTTTCCAAATCAATTAAATCGGGAATTCCCTTCCTGCACGGCGGGCACCATGTAGCCCAAAAATCTAGGATTACAACTTTGCCTTTTAGATCGGAAAGCTTCAGAATTTTACCGTCGGTTGTCGGCAGTGAAAAATCCGGCGCAACGGCTTTACTCTTTTCGGTAGTAACCGGTACGTAGTTGGGTGGATAAGGTCCCTGCTCGGGTTCGGAGCCTGTGTTGTTAAATATAAAAAGCAGAATTATTAACCCAATGAAAAGCCCGGTATAGATGTAGCTTCTTTGTTTTTTGGTCAACCCCATTTTTTCGTCGGAGCTGCCCTGGTTATTCTTTTTATTGTTTTTCTGACTCATTTTATTCCCGTTTTTTTAGAAATTTACTTAGCTTTTTCCGCACCAATATATAATTTATTTAATTCTTCAACAAAAGTATTAATTTCAGATTCGCTGAAACCCTTTTCTTTGGACGCATTCTCTAATGTTCCCCA
>CAZRIQ010000286.1:0-3918 GCA_964600175.1 uncultured Melioribacter sp.
GAATTCTGCCCTCTTCAAGAAGAAGACCTACAGTCATTTCCACAATCTTTCTTAATTCTGCCCATTCTTCATGAAGCGGGCAGGGATTTTCATCTGAGCATTCTTTCAAACCGGTAACACATTTCAAATTAATAACTGGACCTTCAACACGTTCGACAATTTCCAAAATAGAACTTTTCTTTGCCAATTCGGTAATCTTAAAACCACCGCCTCGTCCTTTAAATGAGTCAACATATCCGTACTTAGCCATCCTTTGTAGAATTTTTGCCAGATAATGAGCAGGAATGTCTTCACTTTTAGCAATTTCGGAAGACATGATCAAATTGTTATTAGACTGTCGAGCCAAGAATAAAATTGCTCTTATAGCATATTCCCCCGTTTTGGTGTAGATCATTTTTAATTCCTCTAGATAAGTTGAATAAATCTTATAAAGTTTAAGGGATTCTATTATCTGAATTCCAAATTAAGTAAAAAGGAACCCTTTGTCAAGATTAATTTTCTTGTTTTATGGGCGGATTTCGGGCTTTTGCTAAATGTAAACTACGACGTCAGATATTGTAAAAGTAAATTTGTTGCTAAGAAAGTTCGCTATGTCTTTTTTTAATGTGTCAAGTAAATCCGGTTTTATTAATACATGAATTGTAGGATTTGGCGTGTATTCCATCTTTTCAATTTGCACGTTATTTTTTTTCAATAAATGATGTATAGTCTTCAATTGATCATATTCGAATTGAATAATTGCTTTTTGAAATGCTTGTTTTTCGATTATACCGGCTGATTTCAAAGTCTCGAACGCAGTATGATAATATGCTTTTCCCAACGGACCAACTCCAAGTTTTGTCCCACCAAAATATCGAACTACTACTAAAATTAAATTTGTTAGATCGTAATGGTTGATTGCATTTGATATTCTAATTCCGGCAGTTCCGTTTGGTTCACCTGCATCAGAATATTTTACTATTTCGGAATTTATATTATAACAATATGTATGATGTGAAGCATCGAAATATTTTTTCTTGCAGACTTTGAGAAACTCGTTTGCATTTTCTTCACTTTCAACCGGTTCGGCTAAGCCCACAAACAAAGAACCTTTTTCTTTGAATTTGAACTCACATGAACCCGATATTACTTTGATTCTGTCTTTCATTTCGTTGATCAAAAATTTTAACTCACATAAAAATTGATTTTAGACTCAGTATTATATAATATTTCGATTTGAACTTCAGCAAAGTTATTAAATGATATTCCAAAATAAAATTATAATTAAGGGCGCGAGGGAACATAACCTTAAAAATATAGATCTTGAAATTCCACGCGATTCATTTATTGTAATAACCGGGCTTTCGGGTTCTGGTAAATCTTCGCTGGCGTTTGATACAATTTATGCCGAAGGACAGAGAAGGTACATCGAATCGCTTTCCGCTTATGCAAGACAATTCCTAAACGTTCTTGAAAAACCGGACGTCGATCTCATCGAAGGATTAAGCCCGGCAATTTCCATTGAACAAAAATCTACTGCGGGAAATCCGCGTTCAACAGTAGGAACAGTAACTGAAATCTATGATTTCCTGCGTCTGCTTTATGCACGTATCGGAAAACCTTATTGCTACAACTGCGGCAGACCGGTTGAAAAACAATCCTCAGAACAGATAATAGATAATCTGATTCGAAATTATAATGAGCAAAGACTTACTATATTTGCCCCGGTTTTGAGAAGTAGAAAAGGGCATTACAGGGAACTGTTCGATGAGATTCAAAAAGACGGCTTTGTTAAAGTACGTGTTGATGGCGAAATCTTTGAACTGCATGACGGATTTAAAGTCGACCGGTACAAAACTCACGACATTGAAATTGTGGTTGATAGAATAAAGATTTCCGAAAAATCACGAGCAAGAATTACGCAGTCAGTTGAAGTAGGCTTGAACTACGGAAACGGGAATGTTATTATCAATGACGGGAAAGAAGATCATGTTTTCAGCCGTAACTTCGCTTGTATGCACTGCGGCATAAGTTTCCAGGAGTTAGCTCCAAATTCTTTTTCGTTTAACTCTCCTTATGGCTCATGCAAAGATTGTGATGGTCTCGGTGAAAAGAAAGAACTCGATATTAACTTGATTATTCCCGACTGGAAAAAATCAATCAATGAAGAAGCTATTATTCCGTTAGGTAAGCCACGTAATATTTGGTTTTTCAACCAGCTCGAAGGGATTGCTGCAAAGCTGGGTTTTACATTTGATACCAAACTTGAAAAACTTACGGATGAACAGAGAACTATTCTCCTTCACGGATCGAAAGAGAAGATTCCTTTTACGTATAAGTTCGGCGGCGGAAGAACTGTGACATATATGCACAAATATTCCGGTGTTTTAAACTACATCAAACATTATTATGAAAATACCTCTTCTAACAAAATCCGCGAATGGGCTGAGTCTTTCATGAATACTACTACTTGCTCGACGTGCAATGGCGGAAGACTTAAGAAAGAGTCTTTGTCGGTTAAAATTAATGATTTGAACATTGCGGAAGTAACGGCTCTCTCGATTGAACGAGCAAAAGAATTTTTCAACAAGTTGAATCTTACCGATAGGGAAATGCTGATCGCTAAACAAATTCTGAAGGAAATTACTTCGCGTCTAGATTTCTTACTCAACGTCGGGTTGAATTACATAACGTTAGATCGTTCGGCAAGAACTTTATCCGGCGGTGAATCCCAGAGAATTAGATTGGCAACACAAATCGGTTCTCAACTCGCCGGAGTGCTGTATGTGCTTGACGAACCGAGTATCGGCTTGCATCAAAGCGACAATATTAAGCTGATTAATTCATTGAAGAATTTGCGTGATCTCGGCAACACTGTAATTGTAGTTGAACACGATCGAGAAACAATTGAAAGCTCGGATTTCATGGTTGATCTTGGACCTTTAGCCGGCGAACATGGCGGCGAAGTCTGCTTGTTGGGAAATACTCCGAGTATTATAAATTCAAAGAACGGTCATGAATCACTAACGATTGATTACATTAAAAACAAAAAGCAGATTGAGGTCCCGAAACAAAGAAGGGATGGAAATGGTAATGCCATTGAGATATTCGGTGCATCGGGTAATAATCTTCAAAACATAAATGTAAAGTTGCCGTTAGGATGTTTCATTGCGATTACCGGAGTCAGCGGATCGGGCAAATCTACGCTGGTGAACGACACGCTGGTAAATTTGCTGATGAGACAAATTTATAAGTCGAAAGTTATTCCTTTGCCGTTCAAAGACGTTAAAGGTCTTGAGCACATTGATAAGGTAATCGAGATCGATCAATCTCCGATTGGAAGAACTCCGCGGTCGAACCCGGCTACTTACACCGGGTTATTTACTTTTATCCGTGATTTGTTTGCCGAACTTCCCGAATCGAAAATGCGCGGTTACGCACCCGGCAGGTTTAGTTTCAACGTTAGCAGCGGAAGGTGCGAAGAATGCCAGGGTGACGGGCTGAAAAAAATTGAAATGAATTTTCTCCCGGACGTTTATGTGCTTTGCGAAACTTGTGGAGGCAAAAGATATAATCGTGAAACGCTGGAGATTTTATACAAGACAAAGTCGATCTCGGATGTACTTGACATGACTGTCGGCGAGGCGCTGGAATTTTTTGAAGACTTTCCGAGAATAAAAAGAAAAATTAAAGCATTAAACGATGTCGGGCTCGGTTACATAAAACTCGGACAGCAAGCGACTACGCTATCGGGCGGTGAAGCGCAGAGAGTGAAACTTGCAACGGAGTTGAGTAAAGTAAGTACCGGCAAAACAATTTACGTTTTGGACGAACCCACTACCGGCTTGCATTTCGAGGATGTCAGAATATTACTCAAAGTGTTGAACAAATTGGTTGACAAAGGAAATACAGTAGTTGTTGTCGAACACAATCTGGACG
>CAZRIQ010000287.1:0-2118 GCA_964600175.1 uncultured Melioribacter sp.
ACAAACGTTTTCCAGTTCACAAGTCGAAGCAGCGGATAAACAGGTACAGCATGCATTGGCAATAGTCGGGAAAATTTTTGACGATACTCAAAACACAATAAACGAAGAAATATTAAAAAACAAAGTGGGTAAACCGTTCGGTGAAAGTGTGGATATGGTTTACAAAATCATTCCGTCAAAGACGGATAAATAAATGTGGGGAACCCAAAATGAAACGAACATTAATTTTATCGATAGTCTTGTTCTTCTTCTCTGTTGCTGTATTTGCACAGAAGGAAGACTACACAAAAGAGCCGGGTTACTTTAACTTCGGTGATTTCTCGATGATCAAAAACAACGAACCGATTACCGAGATAACTATTGAAGAGCCGCTGTTGAAAATGGTTGCAAAGATGGCGGGTGAGAAAAATCCCGGGCTCGCTGATTTGATCAGCTCCATCAAACTGATTAAAGCAAGCGAGTACGAAGTAACTATTTCCAACAAAGAGCAGCTTGCCGATAAAATAGAAACGCTTGACAAAGAGCTTGCAAGCAAGAAATGGGAGCGAATCGTAAAGACAAAATCCAAATCAAGCTACGCAAACATTTACGTAAAGAGTGACGGCAACAACGGCTATGCCGGTCTGGTAATAACCGCAATCGAGAAAGACAACAAAGCTTCTTTCGTAAACATAGTGGGTAATATCGATCTGGCAACGATTGGAAAGCTTTCGGAAAAGTTTAACCTTCCGGCCATGGACTCGCTAAAACACAAGGATAAAAAATAATTCCCTCTTTAGCTGTTTTTTAATCTGTTCCGGGGTTATCCCATAACCCCGGAAATATGTAAAAAAATGTAATCCCGGGTAAAAAAACGTCATTTAAGGCAACTATTTAAACCCTCCATCGGTCTAATTAAATACAATTTTTTAGAGTTTCCTTCGTTTTAAATAAATAAACCAATTGGGGGGATGAATTTATGAATAGAAACCTTACTTTTGGAGCGCTTTTCTTTTTGTGCGCTTCACTTCTGCTTGCCGGAGGAAAAACAGACAATTCAAATAAAATCGTTCTCGCACTGAAATTAAACAGCCTCTCTATAAATCTTGACGGAAAACTAACCGAACCAATCTGGAAAGAACAAAAGCCAACAACCGGTTTTACCCAACGCGATCCTATTGAAGGAAAACCCGCCACCGAAAAAACAGACGTTTGGATTGCTTACGATAATGAATACATTTATGTGGGGGCAAAACTATTCGATTCAAAACCTGATTCGATCGATGCAAGTCTTGCACGCCGGGACAATTACAACCCTTCCGATTGGTTTGCTTTCTACGTCGATCCGTACAACGATAAAAAGACGGGTTACTTTTTCGCAGTTAACGCCGGCGGTACAATTATCGACGGAATCCTTTATAACGATAGTTGGGACGATTGGTCATGGGACGGAATTTGGGAATCAAAAACGGCAATTGAAAAAGACGGGTGGAGCCTTGAAATGAAAATCCCGTTTTCACAAATGAGGTTCAATCAGTCCAGCAAGATGACCTGGGGTGTGAATTTTAAAAGAGAAATAAAAAGAAATAATGAAGATGATTACCTTGTAATGGTTCCTAAAAAAGAAAGCGGCTTCGTTTCTAAATTCGCTTCGCTCGAGGGTTTAAACGGGGTGGAGCCAAAGCAGCGTTTTGAAGCTATGCCTTATATTGTACAAAAAGCGCAAAGCTTAGTCCATGATTCAAACGATCCGTTTTATAAATCGAGTCAATACCAAACAACGTTGGGCGCTGATTTTAAAATCGGTATCGGTACAAATTTAAATATAGATGCAACTATTAATCCCGATTTTGGTCAGGTTGAAGTAGACCCGGCAGTAATTAATCTTTCGGCATTCGAATCTTACTTCAATGAAAAGAGACCTTTCTTTATCGAGGGAATGGATAATTTTCAATTCGGAATTGGTGGTGTTAATAATAATTGGGGGTTTAATTTCGGTTGGCCGGAATTGTTTTATTCGAGAAGAATTGGCCGGGCACCTCGGGGTGAAACTTCCGACGCCGAGTTCACTAAATATCCGAGTGAGACACGCATACTTGGTGCGGCAAAACTTACCGGCAGACTGAACGAAACAATGAC
>CAZRIQ010000287.1:2218-3917 GCA_964600175.1 uncultured Melioribacter sp.
TATGTTATCTCGGGAGCGTTTGCCGGTTCCTACGTAAACGGTACAAATGACTTTATAGTTTCGCTTCAGAAACAGCCATACCGTTATTACCAAAGACCCGATGCAAAATCTTTTTCACTCGATTCCAATAGAACATCGCTTTCCGGTTACTACGGTAGAATAATGCTGAACAAGCAACAAGGAAATTTTTATATCAACTCTGCGGTTGGACTTGTCTCCCCGGGATTCGAACAGAACGATCTCGGTTATCAATGGATGGCAGATAGAATAAATGCGCACACTGTATTGGGTTACCGCTGGTTTGAACCCGAGGGAATCTTCAGAAAAAAAGATGTTTACCTCGCTTACGCAAAATCTTTCAACTTCGACGGAAACACAATAAGCAACTTCATTTGGTGGCGCATCGGTGGTACTTTCACTAATTATTACTATTTGAGTTTCGGTGGAAATTACTCATTTGAATCGTGGAGTAACACGCTTACAAGAGGCGGCCCGCTTATGCCAAATCCGCCGGGCTACTATTTATGGATTTACGGAAATACAGACAGCCGGGATAAGCTTTCCGCCAGTGCGGAAATCGATTATTCGGAAGATTCTTACAGGGGTGTTTACAGATGGTCGTACGTCGGATTAACATGGAAACCCAATACACAGATTACTTTTAGCTTTGGTCCGTCTTATACGGTCAACGATGAGCCCCGGCAGTGGGTCGGAAATTTCGACGATCCGCTTGCAGTAAATACATATAATACAAGATATGTTTTCGGCTCGATAAGGCAGCACACACTTTCAACAGATATCCGGTTGAATTGGACTTTCACACCGACTCTTAGTCTGCAGTTATTTATGCAACCGTTCTTTGCCGTAGGCGCTTACTCAGATTTCAAAGAGTTGGCCAAACCAAGGTCGAACGAGCTTAATATTTTCGGAACAAACGGCTCTCAAATAAGTTATGACGCCGAAAACGAAGAATACACTGTCGATCCCGACGGAACAGGCCCGGCACAGCCGTTCACTTTTGATAACCCGGATTTTAATTATAAATCATTGAGGGGCACAGCCGTTTTACGCTGGGAAGTTATGCCGGGTTCAATATTCTATTTTGTGTGGTCTCACAACCAGGCTAATTACGACGATCCCGGTAATTTTAGTCTTGGAAAAGACTTTAAAAATTTATGGCGAACATCCGGAGATAATGTATTCTTAGTTAAGTTCTCTTACTGGCTGGATATTTAACCGATAGTATTAAGTACCTAGTATTGAATACCGAGATGTTTTGAAGCATCACAAAAGAAATTTGTTAACTGAATACTGCCGGGCTCAAATCAATTTTCAATTTGGATCTGAACCCGGCAGTACTTACAAAACGTTACTTTATTAAGATCATTTTATTTATTTGAACAAGGTTCCCTTCTTGTAATTTGTAAAAATAAACACCGCTGGGAAGATTGCCCGCATTAAACTCTACTTTATACTCGCCGGACTGCTTTTCCTCATTAACCAGCGTTGCCACTTCCCGCCCAAGCGGATCATAAACCTTCAGTGTAACCAATCCGGGGTTTGCAATTCGAAACTTAATGTTTGTAGTAGGATTAAACGGATTAGGATAATTTTGATATAACATGAATTCATCCGGTACTATACCGGTTTTATTTTCATTGACCGATACGGCTACGGAATCAATACTTATAAGATAATC
>CAZRIQ010000288.1:0-3895 GCA_964600175.1 uncultured Melioribacter sp.
CGGGCAAACATGAAATCACCGCCGACCCTGGCAATAAAGAACACACAGTAGATAATAATAAAGCACAGCGAAAAGAAAATTATGCTCTGGTCCCGTTTCATAAACATTCCACTGATTTTGCTTTTCATTGGTCCGTCGGAACTTTTAATTATTCTAAATAATACCGGGATGCCAGCTAAAAACAGAAAGGAAGTTATGTAGGTTCTAAAGTATGTCCATAAATAAAAAAAGCCCTGGTCGTACCTTGAAATACCTGCCGACTTCGCAAAATAAGTATTAGGGAGAATGTCCCCATAATAAGAATACTCCCAGATTAGGTAAGGAACATAAATTATAAGAAATGCCAGGTTGATCAATAATAATGATTTAATGAGATGCGTGATTGATTGCTTTTCAAAATAGACTTTAATCCCGATAAACAATACAGTGATAAGATAGAAAATCGCTCCATCCGGGCGAGTCATCAGAATAGATGTTAAGACTAAGCCGATCACTAAATATTTTTTCCAACTATTAGTTTCCCAGTAAAAGGTCATAAAAAATGTAAGTGAGATTAGAAGAGTAAAAAGTGATGTCTCCAATCCGCTTGTTGCCCAAATTGCAAAATCATAATGGAAGGCAAGAGCGAGCGCAGCAAGCGGGAAAAATATTTTTCTTTTTGACGTTTCGCGGAAAGAGATGACTAAAAAGATTAGTAAGGTGCCAAAGTAAGAGAGTAGCCCGAGTGTTTCGGAAATGCTAACTGGGTCAAATCCAACTTTCTGAAAAAACGCAATGATGCAGAGCCACAAGAAATGAGTATAG
This sequence comes from uncultured Melioribacter sp., assembly GCA_964600175.1. GTDB lineage: Bacteria > Bacteroidota > Ignavibacteria > Ignavibacteriales > Melioribacteraceae > Pyranulibacter. The sequence continues at coordinate 805 of CAZRIQ010000288.1, forward strand.
CCTTCCACGAACTCGCCCGGATTGTATACAAGTCCCAAACCGTTTAACCAATTCTCAATGTATCTAAATGTTATAAAAATATCGTCGCATATCCATCGTAACTCATAAGCCGTATATAAACCGAAAATGAGAATGATTTCGGAGATGAGAATAATCCATACCTTTGATTCGAAGAAAGACTTGTTCATTGTGTTTGTTTAGTGTAATGTATTTTTTGGAATTTAGTCAAACTTCAACTCTGCAATAATGCAATTTAGATTTGTTTATTGCCATTCTCAAAGTACTAATCTTTTGATGCTTCTACAAAGGTACCTGTTCATTGTATCGGAAAAATTTTGATAAATTTTTGCATCTTTTCTGAAGCTGTTTTTGAACAAATAAAAAACCCATCTATTCGATGGGTTTAAAATTCCACTTGTAGTTTTTTAATTACAGGCAATCAAGATTTTTTTACCTTGTCGTATTCCTCTAGGGCAAGTTTCTCAAGCGGTTCTTTCATTTCTTTCGGAAGAATAACCGATTCATAGTATTTCCCGTCTTTGCCTTTTTCATTTGGCGGGGAAATAAACAAACCGTTTGAACCGGTTACGACGCGGAATCCTTTAATGGTAATCCCATCCGGAGTTTGAACATCAAAGAATGCGGCAATTTTTCCACCGGTGCTGCTGTCGAGAGCGTTCATGCGGATAATTTTCATGCTAACCTCCACTAATTAAGTTATGTAATTGGAACAATGTGTGAACCAATCTATATGAGTGAAAGAAGTTTCGCCAAACAACTTTTTATGAATCCGGAATTTGCGAACGAGATAATATCAACGTTTAATCGTAATGAATCATTTTCAACAGCAGGCGAGAACTTACTAAGGAATCTATCCTCTCGAATTTTGTATTTAAAATATAAAATAATTTTAAAATAAAATATCATTTTTAAAATATTATTACTTTCGAAAACATTGATTTCGTGCCTTTTTTTGCTTTTTTTAACATACTGCTTCAATTTGCAGAAAGTTGGTAGTTCAACTCATATACCGTGGGGAGGACAATTAGGCAATGATCAAATATGTTAAATTTCATTGATGCTAGAATTTACACTACATTAAAAATTTAAGAAAATGTTGTAGGTTTGTTTATGATCGATTACAAAGTTGAATTTGAAAAGCTCGATTGGCAATCGCCGATGCCTGGAGTCAAACACAAATTTATCGAACAGGATAATCTCAGGCTTAGGCTGGTTGAATATTCCAAAGAAATGCCGCGGCATTGGTGTGAAAAAGGTCATTACGGAATTGTTCTTTCCGGGGAAATTGAAGTTGAGTATACAAATCAAAAAGTCATTTATAAGAAAGGTGATGGAATTTTTATTCCGGACGGAACAGAACACAAACATAAAGCAAAGGTAATTTCAGATAAAGTATTGATATTTTTTGTTGAACATATTGCTTGAAAAAAGATAGCATAACTTTTAAAATGAATTTTTTCTCGCTGCTCGTATAGAATCTGAATATTTTTCCTTGAAGTATCTTATATTTTAACAACGCTTTTATAGCAACTGTGGAGTCTTTCAGTTATTGATAACCGGCATTTCATTTTGCTTTATGACAAATCTATAAAAATAAAAGGTGCAGTATGATAAAGTTTCTAAAACCCAAAGAAGAGAAATATTTTGAACATTTTAACGAGATGATTGATAATACTTTTGAGATGGCTCAAATGATAAAACAACTGTTTCAAAACCAGGAAATCGACTTTGAACTGCAGCATAAAATCTTTTCGCTTGAAAGACGCTGCGATGAAATTTCCGACAAGATCTTAAAGAAAATGAACAAATCATTTATTACACCGTTTGATAGGGAAGATATAGTTACGCTTTCAAAAAGAATAGAAGGAACAAGCGATTCGTTAAAAGCCCTTGCCGCGAGACTTGAGATATTCCAGCTGGATCATAAAATAGAAGGCATACAGAAAATGACGGACATAATTTATCTTCAAGTAAAAAACTTGCAGGAAGCGATTCATGAATTGAAACAAAGAGATAATACAACAAATTTGTGTAAAGCAGTGCAGGATCTTGAATCGGAAGCCGATACGGTTTACCGGGACACAATGAAAAATCTTTTTGCAAACGAGAAAGATCCTATCATGTTGATTAAAAACAAAGAGATACTGGATATATTGGAAAAAACCGTTGACAAATCTCAGCTTGTGGCAAATGCAATTCTCACTATTTATGTAAAAAACAGTTGACAAACTCGATGATGGCTTTTCCTATTCTAATTATTCTTCTCGCATTGGTTTTTGATTTTTACAATGGAATGAACGACGCAGCAAATTCAATTGCAACAGTTGTTTCAACACGTGTTTTAACTCCTTTACAGGCGGTTATCTGGGCCGCATTTTTCAATTTTGCGGCTGCTTTTACTTTTGGTGAAGGTGTCGCCAATACTATTGGAAAGGGAATTGTCAACGTTAATATCATCGATAATATCGTAGTCCTTTCGGCTTTGCTCGGTGCAATTTTTACATCAGCTTCCGCTACACATTACGGCTTACCAATAAGCGTTTCACATGCTATAATCGGAGGATTGGGCGGTGCCGCGTTAATTAAAGCCGGACCGTCTGCAATAGTAGCTTCCGGGTTTTTGAAGGTATCTGTTTTCATATTCCTAGCTCCGATCATGGGGATGTTTTTTGCGGTGGTCTTTTCGATTATTACACTTTGGATTGTTCGAAACTTTCAGCCGAGAAAAGTTGATAAATATTTTAGAAGACTTCAATTGATCTCTGCTGCAATTTATAGTTTAAGTCATGGAACGAACGATGCACAAAAAACGATGGGGATTGTCGCTGTTGTTTGATTTACCAACGGGGTGCTGGGAGGTACCTTTTATGTCCCGGTTTGGGTTGTTTTTATGAGTTATACTGTTATCGCTTTGGGAACATTTATCGGTGGTTGGAAGGTTATCAAAACTTTGGGAATGAATATGACGAAGCTGACCCCGTTTGGCGGATTCAGCGCAGAAACTTCGGCAGGATTAACAATCTTAACGGCTTCATATTTTGGAATACCTGTCAGCACAACTCATACTATT
>CAZRIQ010000289.1:0-3894 GCA_964600175.1 uncultured Melioribacter sp.
TGTAGTTAAATCACAAATTCATGCCGGCGGTAGGGGAAAAGGAAGGGTATACAATTCCAATAACAGGAATGAATTGATCCTTGAAGGTGGCGTTAAGTTTACAACTTCGGTTGAAAAAGCCAAAGAGTATGCACAGAAGATGCTTGGAAATTTGTTGGTTACACATCAAACCGGCAGCGAGGGTAAAGTTGTAAAAACTATTTATGTCGCTGAGGGACTGGATTATAAAAAAGAATTATATCTCGGTATTCTTCTTGATAGAATGGTTTCGAAAAATGTTATAATGGCTTCTACCGAAGGCGGGATTGAGATAGAGAAAGTTGCCGATGAAACCCCCGAAAAAATAATTAAAGAGTGGATCGATCCGTCGGTGGGATTTCAATCTTACCAGGCACGGAAACTTGCATTCGGTTTGGGTTTGGAAGGTGCAGCATTTAAAAATTTTGTCGGGTTTATTTCCAAACTCTACAAAGCATACGAAGGGACGGATTCATCGCTGTTGGAAATTAATCCTCTTGTGATTACAAACGATGATAGAATCGTTGCACTCGATGCTAAAATGAATTTTGACGATAACGCTCTCTACCGTCAAAAAGAAGTTGAGGCGTATAGAGATTTCAATGAGGAGGCTCCACTCGAAATTGAAGCTTCAAAGTATCATTTAAATTACATTAAACTTGACGGCAACGTGGGGTGTATGGTTAACGGTGCCGGACTTGCAATGGCAACGATGGATATTATTAAACTTGCCGGTGGGGAACCCGCAAACTTTTTAGATGTGGGAGGTAGTGCTAATAAGGAAACTGTTTCAAACGGTTTCAAAATAATTTTATCCGATCCGAATGTAAAAACGATACTCATAAATATTTTTGGCGGAATTGTAAGATGCGACCGAGTTGCACAGGGAGTGATTGATGCTGTGAATGAAATTACAGTGAATGTTCCTGTTGTAGTTAGACTTGAAGGAACAAATGCAATTGAAGCGAAAGAATTGCTTGAAAATTCCGGTTTAAATTTTGAAGTGGCTCTAAGTTTGAAAGAAGCTGCGGAAAAAGTTACATCTGTACTTACTGTGGGAAGTGTTGCGTAATTTCGATTAATGGTTAAAAACAAGAAATGATAGAAATAAAAATAACAATAGACGATGCGATTAAACTTCTCCTGGAAAGAATGAACCAGGAGGTAACGATGCGTCAGAAGGATGGTTTGTTGGCGGAAGGCGTAAAAGTAGAAAGTCTTCCCTACAAAGAACTTCTGTCGGTTGTTGAGACCTCGGTATTTGATACGATGATGCTGCTTCCTCCTGATCTTGTTCTTGGGGAAACAAATCTTAAATTAATCATTACAAAAACTATTCAGACTCTTGCGAGAACTATAGGACAAGAGGAACTGGTTCTGTATTCATATAAGCAGACGGAAAAATTATTGTCCCTCGTGACGGAAAGGTTGAAAGCCGCAGCCGATAATAAAAATTTTCAATACAATTGATTTTGTCGCAAAGAAATTTTTACAAACCTTCGAGGTTGTATTACCTCGAAGGTTTTTTATTTTAAAGCTTATGAAGCTTGAACTTTTTAAAATCGGGCTGATTAGTGTTTTTGTAAACGTTTGGGAATAAGCAATCGTTTCGGCATTAGAAAGAATTCAAGAGAAAATTCGGACAGAAAATCTCCAATTCGGAAAAATTTTAAATTGGAACTTATGTAAAGTGCGATTTTATAAGATTTTGTAATAATTGGAGCGTGGCACGTATCTTGACTTTCCATATTCAAAGTTTTAGCTTTGTTTAAAGTTAATGAGAAGAAAAATTATTATATCGTCGTTTTTGGTAGTGTTCCTTGCATCTTCAACGGGACTACCATTTACCGTTACTTTTTGTACTATGGGGAACGATGTACCCACTAGTGATATGTGTCCTATGTGTATAAAAAAGGGACGCCCGGATCGATGTCCGGCTAAAGAGTTAGCCAATGACAATACAAACACTTCCCAAATCAAATCGATATGCTGTGAACAAAATACTTTTGACTATTCTGTAAAAGATAAATTTGTTTCGTCGAAAACAGAATCTGAAAAAGTAGTTCAGCTATCTGTTCTATCTGGTGTTAGTTTTAATCTGCAAGCAGTACCTGTAGTTCAAAATCCGGCTAAGTTTTTATATGGAAAATCACCCCCGCTGTTAGAAAACAATCATATCTACAAAGACAATTCTGTATTTCTGATTTAACCTCAAAATTTCCTTCGAGCGGTCGAAACGGGTAAGGTCCACCTTTTCATAAGCGGTCTTCACTGAAAGTTCGATCTTTAATTTTATTTTAAAATTTTTAATGGCTGATAACAGCCACAGTAGTTTTAATAAAAAAGGAAATTTTTATGCGAAGATTAGAAATATTAATTGGATTGATGCTCTTGTCTATAAACATATTTGGACAACAGTTGGTACTCGACTCCCTTGTTAATAAAGTGATTAGAGTTAGTCCAAAACTAAAAATGCTTAATGCTAAAGCCGCTGTTTCTGAAAGTAAGATTGTACAAAATTCAAATTTGCCTGACCCGATGCTTACACTGGGTCTGATGAATTTACCTACCAATTCGTTTTCGTTTACACAAGAACCTATGACGGGTAAAATTGTGGGATTGAGCCAGGCATTTCCGTTCCCCGGTAAATTAAGTGCTGCGGAAAAAGTCCAATCGAAAGATGTGGATATAAATCAACAGGAAATAGACGATGCAAAAAACGAAATAGCAAACGATGTACGGAAAGCGTATTACGATCTGAGATTCTCAAGAGAAGCACTGAGCGTTGCGTATAAAAGTCAAACTCTGCTCAAACAGATTGCCGATGTGGTCAAAACAAAATATGAAGTTTCGCGAGCGAGCCAGCAAAATCTTATTCAAGTTGATGTTGAACTTACCAAAATGCAGGATAAAATAGAGGAGTTGAAAGGAAAAGAGTCGGCAAATCTTGCAGTTCTTAATTCTTACTTGCTGCAAGACCCTTCAACGCCAATTGAAACTAATGAAATCCCTCTGATTGAAAAAACCGAGTTCACAATTAGTGAGCTAGACTCTCTTGCAAAATCACACAGACCGTTTTTGAAAGGAATTCAAGAAGTAGAAAATAAAGCAGCGTTGATGAAAAATTTATCTGAATATGACTTCTATCCCAATTTTAACGTATCGGTTCAGTATTCGCAACGGGATAAAATTGCTGCGACAAATACGCCTTTACACGACTTTCTCTCATTCATGGTCGGGATTTCACTGCCATTGAATTACGGTGGTAAGGTTTCTGCAAAAGTTCAAGAACAGGGATTAATGCAAAAGATGTATTCGGATCAGTATGATGCGGCTTTTCAATTTCTGAATAAAAATTTTGGTCAATCGCTTGCAAAACTGAAAGAACTGAAAGAAAGAGAGAAATTGATTAGAGAAGGACTGCTTCCGCAAGCAGAACAATTTTATCACGCGGCAATGTCGAGCTATCAAGTCGGCGATACGGATTTTATAAATGTCATCGATGCGCAGGACAAATTATACACGATTGAAACGAACCTGTACAACATACGCACAATGTATTTCAAAGAATTGTCCCAGCTTGATTTCTTAACAGGCACAAAAATTTATAATTATTAGGAGTTTAGTAATGAATAGGAAATTAGTTGTAATCGGAATAATTGCAGTGGTTATAGTCGTAGCCGGGTACTTCATTTTCTTTAACTCAAGCAGCAGCCAAACAATTAGTAGTAACCAGATGCAAAACGGTAAAGCTACGCAAGGAGAGAAAAAAGTACTTTACTGGCGCGCACCGATGGATCCGAACGAAATATATGACCATCCCGGCAAATCAAAAATGGGAATGGATCTCGTTCCGGTTTATGAAGACGCCGGCGG
>CAZRIQ010000290.1:0-3890 GCA_964600175.1 uncultured Melioribacter sp.
GAGTTTTCCTTATGCACCGGGAATTAGACCACAGTGGAGATGATATCTACTTGAAAATATAGTATGGTTTAGAAACTCTTAGAAATTGAAGTTATCAGGATCGGGACCGATTCTTTCGTGTCTGTCAAGTCCGTCAATCATTTTCATATCGTCTTGAGATAGTTCGAAGTCGAAAATCTGTGAGTTCGAAATTACTCTCTCTTTCTTTATGGATTTGGGAATAGTTACAACTCCTTTTTGCAAGTCCCATCTTAAAATAATTTGAGCTGCTGTTTTACCATATTTAGCCGCCAATTTATTTATTAAACTATCCGACAACATTTTACCTTGCATCAACGGGCTCCATGCTTCATATACAATTCCGTTCTCGTTACAGTAGTCTATCAAATTCTGTTGAACAAGATACGGGTGGAATTCCATCTGGTTGATCATCGGCATAATTTCAATAGACTGTTTTAAATCTTCTATCTGGTGTTTTAAGAAATTACTTATTCCAATAGACCGTACTCTTTTTTCTTTGTACAAACGTTCCATTGCTTTCCATGTCTCTTTGTATTTTCCTTTAACGGGCCAATGAACAAGATATAAGTCAAGGTATTCGAAACCAAGTTTTTCCGTACTTGCGTCGAATGCTTTTAAAGTTTTATCATAACCCTGGTCGGAGTTCCATACTTTACTCGTAACAAAAATATCTTTGCGTTTTACATTACTTCTATTGATTGCTTCACCGACACCTTTTTCATTGTTATAAAAAGCAGCGGTATCGATGTGTCTATATCCGGCATCCAAGGCATAGGTAACGGAATTGACAACTTTTTCACCATCTCTGACTAAATAAACACCCAATCCAAAGTAAGGAATTTCAACTCCATTGCTCATGGTAATAGTACATTGTAAGTCGGTTATCTGCATTTTATCTCCTCAATATTTGTGTTAAAGGTGAATATTTGTTTTACAACAAGCATGATCAATATTAACATGGGACGGGGATTTAGAAGTTCATAGGTCAATATTTTATGATGTATAATTCATTCGATTGTTACAAACCTAAAGAACGAATGATTCCTAATTCCATTCCGCGCAATTCTGCCAACGCTCTCATTCTTCCGAATAGCGAATACCCCGGGTAAATACCTTCTTTGTTTTGATCGGGTATCATTAGCCGCCCATGGTCTGGACGCATAGGGATTTGCGAGTTTTTTATTCCGACATCTGCACGGCGTTTTTGTTCTATAAGAAGTTCTTTCATTACGCTGTAGATATCAATATCCCCGGTAAGGTGATCGTCTTCCGAAAAATCACCGTCTTCATTTCTTGTTACGTTTCGTAGATGAACAAAGTTGATTCTCCCGGCAAAACTTTTAGTCATATCGACAAGATCATTTTTGTATCCTGCCCCAAATGAACCTGTACAAAGAGTTACACCGTTAAAAGGGGAATCGGAAACATCTAATATTTGTTGAATATCTTGCTTTGTCCCTATAATTCTTGGCAATCCGAGTAACGAGAATGGTGGGTCATCCGGATGAATGGCCATAAATACTTTTGACTCTTCCGCAGTTGGAATTATTTCTTTAATGAAAAGAAATAGGTTTTCTCGAAGTTGACCATCACTTATATCATTGTATTCGGCAATTGCGGATTTAAATTCTTCAAGTGTATAAGCCTGCAGTGAACCGGGGAGACCAAGCAATACGGTCCGAATCAATTTATCTTTTTCGCTTTCGTTAAGACTCTCGTAATATTGTTTTGCTTTGTTGAGCTGCTTCTTATTGTAATCTTTTTCTGCGTTTGGTCGTTTCAAAATAAATAGGTCAAAAGCGGCTAACACTTTGGCTTCGAACTTAGTAGTGATTGAACCGTCCTCAAACTTTACACGGAGATTGGTGCGCGACCAATCGAGTACCGGCATAAAATTGTAACATACAGTATTGATACCGCATTGCCCCAAATTTCTAATTGTCTGCTTATAGTTATCAATCAGTTGCTGATAATTATCCTTGCGTTTCTTTATGTTTTCGTGAACCGGCACACTTTCAACAACCGACCACTTCAAACCTTCTGCTTCAATTAATTGTTTCCTTTTTGTTATTTCACCTACTGACCAAACCTCTCCGACTGTGATTTGATGCAGTGCCGTTACTATCCCGCCGGCACCGGTCTGCTTTATTTCTTTCAGTGATATCGGATCGTGCGGTCCAAACCATCTCCAAGTATGTTGAAAACCCATTTTGCTCCTTTATATTCTAATACATTCAAATATGCAACCATACACTCATGTTTTTTACACACCACTGTTCGAACTGAAACCTCCGTCGATAGGTATTATTGTACCGGTAACAAATTGTGAAGCGTCGCTTGCAAGCCAAAGAACCGTACCTACTAGTTCGTGCGGTTCTCCGAATCTTTGAAACGGAGTAATGTTCAAAATTGTTTTTCCTCTTTCGGTAAGAGAGCCATCTTTATTTGTAAGAAGAGTTCTGTTTTGTTCGGTGATAAGAAAACCCGGTGCTATTGCATTAACTCTTATTCCGTTTCCGAATTTTTGAGCAAGTTCAACAGCCATCCAGCGTGTGAAATTATCAACTGCTGCTTTTGCCGCAGAATATCCAACGACGCGACTTATCGCCCTGAAAGAAGCCATCGAGGAAATATTTATTATTGAACCGCTTTTTTGTTCCGCCATAGTTTTCCCGAGTATCAAAGTCGGAAGCACCGTTCCGTTTAAATTTAGAGCTGTTACTTTATTGAATTCTTCTATCTTGAGATCGAATATGTTTTGGTCCACACCAATCGTAGCACCGTGCATATTACCGCCGGCAGCATTTATCAAAACGTCAATCCGTTTGAACTTATCAAGTATTTTTTGCCGCACACTTTTTATACTTCCTTCATCAAGGACATTACACGGAAAACCGATAACGCCGCTGTTTTCTCCTCCTAAAGCTTCTACTTTTGAATTCAGATTTTCTTGATTAATATCCAGCAATACCACTTTGGTACCTGCCTGTAAGAAACCTTTAGCCATCTCTCCGGCAAGGATTCCTCCACCCCCTGTAAGAACTACTATCTTCCCTTTTATATTAAATAGTGTCTCCAAGTAATTCATAAAATATCCATTAGTTTGCCGTACTTGATGGTAAAAAACAATTGTTCAAAAGTAATTGAACCGATTCAATATTATAAATAATAGCTCTAAATGTCAATTATGATTATTGATACAGAACTTTCGGTCTAACGTTAAATGCAATTAAGATTTGGTAAACCGGTTTCGCCTTAAGTTGATATTACATCTACTAGTAGAATTGTTTTTAAAATGTCAATAGATACACGAATACTTATTCCGTCATATTGCTTACAGAGTTTCCTTTTGTTTGTCATTTTTCCCTTGCCTTTTTGAAGCATCTTTTTTATTATTGAAACGGTTCAACAATTATCTAAAATGTAATATCCTAGATGAGGTAGGAGACATGATCATAGTAAAGGGATTGGAACATCTACATTCAATGGTGTTATTTTCGGGTTGGATAAGACTCCATCAACAATTGCTATGATGTTATACGATATTAAAATTGATTGGGGCGTCCCAATTAATATTCCACCTGATCCTACTGCAACTGATGTTAATAACCTGGAAAGTATCCCGACAGAATATGCATTGAATAAGAACTACCCGAATCCGTTTAATCCTACAACAACAATTGAATTTGCTTTGCCGAAAAACAGCGATGTCAAACTTGTTGTGTATGATATATTAGGTAGGGAAGTTGCTCAATTGGTAAACGGTAATTTAAATGCCGGTTATCATAAAGTTAATTTTAATGCTTCCAATCTTAGTTCCGGTGTTTATTTCTATTCGCTGCATGCCGGAGATTTTGTAAGCGTTAAAA
>CAZRIQ010000291.1:0-2088 GCA_964600175.1 uncultured Melioribacter sp.
ATATTTGTGCACTCTGAAGCCATCTCCGACGGTGTTAAATCCTATTAGCTTACCTGTTGCCGGGTCTTCCGCATCAGAATAAAAATAAACCAAAGGTTTTCGGTAAATAAGACCGCTTACTTTATTGTAATAACCGGTCGCTTCAAAGTAATAATTATTGGACTGTGATCTTATACCAACATCGATTCCAGTAGTGTTTTCTTTGTTCAACAACCTATTACCAATGTCAAAACTTGCAAGTGCTTCATGAATAGCGTAGGAGGATAATTCTTCTATGGTTGGAGCTCTGAATGCATTTGCTACATTAACAATAAACGATGTTGTTTCGCTGAAGTTGTAAACGAATCCCAAAGAAGCCGAGAGGGAATTAAAACTAATTTCTCCGCCGCTGAATGTTGAATCCGAAAGTATAGCTTCGGGAAATTTTATGTTATTCCATTCGTACCTTGTACCAAACGATAAATTGGTTTTCCCAAAGTTGAATTTTTCAAGAAAATATGCGGCGAAACTTCTATTATCGGCATTAGGAGTAAGTGCTTCTTCACCGACAACATTATAGTTCTGAATTAGTCCGTAGAAACCTATAATACCTTTTGAATTTTCAACTATAGGTATATGTGTGAACGATAAATCTGCACTCTCCGTTTTCAAACCGAAGGCTGTGCCGACTGTTCCATCTATCTTGGAAATTTCCTCGTGGTTGTAATCCAGGTAGCCTGCTTTCAAAGTCATTGAAGTCACAAATGAATTAATTTTATTTGCATCTGCCTCAAACCTGTATTGCTTTTTGTGCATGTTGATATAGACTATTTCATCCGCGCTGGGTGTAGTAGGCAAACCGTATCTATTGTTGTAATCGGTATAACTTAAGCCAGCCATACCCCAATCCGGATGAACAGAAAACCCAAATTGTGATCCGTATGAGTCCAGATCGGAATTGAATGTTTTATCACCTCCTGAAATCTTGTAATTAGTACCTTTTCTTTTGAAGAATTTACTATGAAAAGAAAACTTCCCGATTCCGTAATTGATATGGGCATTTCCAAGATATTCATTGTTTACCGAAGCGCCCCGCATTATTATATCGCCGTTCCATCCTTGTTGAACTGAAGACGGAATTGCATCAGTAATAAGATTTACAACGCCGCCAATTGCATTGCTTCCGTAAAGCAAACTGGATGGTCCTTCAATGACCTCAATTTTCTCGGGTTCACTTCCGTCGTCTGTAACACTATGATCGTCCGAAGCGTTTGACAGATCGCCCATTCTTAATCCGTCTTCGAGAATTAAAACCTTGTTGTTGCTGAATCCTCTTATTACCGGTCTCCCGGTTGCTATCCCGTTCGATCTCATAGCAATCCCGGGTTGAAAGTTTAACTCTTCGCCGACAGTACCGCCGCTTTTTACAATTAAATCGAGTTTCGAAAGACTGATTGCGGTTTGAGATAAATCCTTTGTTTCTGTTAAGAATGGATTTCCAGTAACTATAACTTCGTTAAGGTTAATAGTACTCTCTTTCATTTTTATTTTTAGATTTGATGCTTCATCGGACGGAACTGAAACTTGCATAGTAATCGCCGAATAACCTAAATATGAAAATCTTACCATATAGGTTCCCGAGTTAAGATTATTTACGGTAAAATTGCCATCTGCATTTGATGTTGTCCCGATACTTAATCCCTGGATAAATACTTCAACGCCAACCAATGGCTGGTTGTCGCTTTCACTTGTTACGTTTCCGGAAATATTAAAATCTCCTTTAGCAAGTATTGTAATGTGTATAAGTAAAAAGAATGCAGTTACTTTAAATAACTTGAGAAACATTCTAACCTCCCCTAAAATTTTGAGAATGAATATTATGATTCCGACAATGACATAAATATTAGTTGTTAGCTTCGGTCGGAATTATTTTGTGAAATGTTTTAGGAGAAGTAGGGAGGTGCTCTGGGTGAGGTTTGTGAAAATTCTTCGCTCGAATAAATACTTATCCGAACTTGAAATAAATTTGATTCTAACCGCGAAAGCGATTGAATTATATTTGAAGAGGAAAAGTGATGGGGGATGTCGAAAAATTTCCGATATACCGTG
>CAZRIQ010000291.1:2098-3881 GCA_964600175.1 uncultured Melioribacter sp.
CAAACTACATATACTAAGGTAATCCTGGCTGAGATCGTTGAACGGATTCGGTTTTGAAGGCAAAGAATAGCTGCTTTTCAAATCGAGAGAATAGGAATGATGGTGAAGCATTCCTACCAATAAAAACGATATATATGCCGCTAAGAAAAATCGTGCAGCTATCTTTGTGTAGTGTTCCTTATGTTTCTTCTTTGTCATTTATCTAGAAATAGGATTTCATATACTAATTTATGAATTCTCGACCTTAAAGTCGATATTATTAGAAAATTGCATTTAATCCAAAGTAAATTTATTTTGCTATCAAATAAGACACAAAATCTGAAAGAAAGTTTCAAGAAAACATTGGAGGTTGTATGCCGGATCAAAAATTAACCGGGGAAGTATTTTATCCATCCGAAGAAGTTGTAAACAATGCAAATGTAAAAAACTGGGATGAATTAAATGAATTTGCAAAAAAAGATTTGCAGAAATTCTGGGCTGAACAAGCCGAAGAACTGCATTGGTTTGAAAAGTGGGATAAAGTCCTGGATGATTCTAATAAGCCTTTCTATAAATGGTTCACAGGTGCGAAAACAAACATTGTCTATAACTGTCTCGATACTCATATAAAAACATATCGAAGAAACAAACTTGCAATTATCTGGGAAGGTGAAAACGGTGACTGGCGTACGATGTCTTATCATGCGCTTCACAGAGAAACGTGTAAGTTTGCGAACGTTTTGAAAAGTATGGGTGTTGAAAAGGGAGATAGGGTTACAATTTACATGGGAAGAATTCCAGAGATTGTAATCGCGATGCTGGCAACTGCAAGAATAGGTGCGGTTCATTCTGTTGTGTATGGCGGATTTTCTGTCGAATCGCTTGCCGAAAGAATAGAAGACAGCCAATCAAAAGTTCTCATTGTTGCAGACGGTGCTTATCAAAGAGGTAAAATTGTTGAGTTGAAAAAGATTGCTGATGAAGCCCTTACAAGATGCGGTACTATTGAACATGTACTTGTTGTTAAAAGAACCGGTCAAGAAATTAACATGGAATACGGAAGAGATATGTGGTATCATGAATTGATGAACCTTCCGATTTCAACTAATAGTTGTGCACTAGAGGAAATGGATGCCGAAGATCCGTTATTCATACTTTATACTTCCGGAACAACGGGAAAACCGAAGGCGATTTTACACACGCATGGCGGATATATGGTGGGTACTTTTACAACATTGAAATATGTTTTTGATATCCATGAAGAAGACAGATATTGGTGTGCTGCCGATCCGGGCTGGATTACTGGTCATAGTTATATTGTGTACGGTCCGCTCTTGAACGGAACCACATCGTTTATGTACGAGGGTGCGCCGAACTTCCCGTATCCTAACCGCTGGTGGCAAATGATAGAAAAGTACGGTATCAATATTCTGTATACCGCTCCAACAGCTATTAGAGGTTTAATGAGATTTGGAGAAGCATGGGTTAAAAGGCATAATTTATCCTCGCTGCGCTTGCTGGGGTCGGTTGGTGAACCGATTAATCCTGAAGCGTGGAGATGGTATTATAAAGTCGTAGGAAATGAAAAATGCCCGATAATGGATACTTGGTGGCAAACGGAAACGGGAATGTTTATGATAACGCCAATGCCGTGCGTTCCGTTAAAACCAGGCTCGGGTACAAGACCATTCCCTGGAGTTGAAATGGATGTTGTAGATGAATCCGGGAAACCTGTTAAACCAAACGAAGAAGGTTATCTTGTAATAAAAACCCCCTGGCCTGCAATGGTTAGAACAGTATACAA
>CAZRIQ010000292.1:0-3843 GCA_964600175.1 uncultured Melioribacter sp.
CGCTTTGCCTGATCCTTGTCGTAATTGGGTGGAGTGTAAACAAATGCTCTACGTACTGTGTTTGTACTTTTTGAAGGAAAGAGAACCTGCTGCACTTTACCGTGAGGAACGTCTTTGAGAGCGTAGAAGTCCTGATCCGGGGCGGGAATTTCAATGCCGCTTTCCCAACGAATAGAACCATAGAAATTCAATGTACCGGGATCGTTAAACATTCCTCCATCAATAAAGATATGATAGTAGTGAAAACCTTTATCAAGCGGTACAGCAGTTGTGCCGGTCCAGTTGCCGTCTGCATCTTTCGTTAGTATAGTACCTCCGCGTGGACCACCCAGTCCCAAGCTTACTTTAACACTATCAGCTCCCGGTGCATGAATTTTAAATCTTGCATAACCTTGTGAGTTAACCTGCGGATACTCTTGACCGGGTTGATTTAGAGTTGAAGGTTTGAAATCATCTTTAATAGTTGGCTGGTCCGTTTGTGCTAAACACAACGACCCTGAAAAAGCAATTAGTAAAACTAAACCAATTATAATCCGTTTCATAACTTATCTCCTTTAGTCTTTGAATAGAAGTGGTGCGAATTCATGTAAGCTGCGTCTCCATGATTGCCATTCATGAGCGGTAAGCGGAGAAACATAGGACACACCATTTATACCTGCTTGTTGAAGAACATCTGCTGCTTCCTTGACACCTTCTGATCCTCTTTCACGGCTTCCATAACTCATAAAAACAAGTTTGACCTTCGACTTATCGGTAATGTCCTTTGGAGCAATGGTACCACCACTGAATAAGCCGATATAGGCGAACTTATCGAGGTTGGCTAGAGTAACTGCCCTAGTTACCATCCCGCCCATCGACAGACCTGACATTGCACGGTTATTAGCATCTGTTAAGGTTCTGAACTTACCATCAATGTAAGGAATCATATCATTAATCATAACCTCTTTGTAAGTATCAAATGAAAATCTAAAACGAGGACGCACACTTGTATCCGATGGTACTTGTCTTTCTCCGGCTGGTCTCGGCCGAAACGGCTGAGGACGGACTTCGCCAGGTTTGTAGGCAGCACTCGTTTCCATAACAACTATAAACGGTTTGGCTTTACCCTTAGCAATCAGGTTGTCGAGTATTACATTTGTTCTTCCCATTTCAATCCACACTCGTTCATCTTCTCCACCTCCGTGCTGAAGATAAAGTACAGGGTAACGTTTTGAGGTGTTGGTTTCATATCCTGGAGGTGTGTAAACCCAGATATGACGCCAGGCATTGGTCGTCTTGGAAAAATAATTCTCGATAAGTACATCACCGTGCGGTACATCTTTCAGCTCATAAAAACCACCATCCGGATCAGGTATTTCAAATCCATTGCACATATGACTGTAACCGATGAATGCATTGGTGGCAGGATCCACTACGATAGCTCCATCAACAATCATCCAGTAGTTGTGATAACCCATATCCTGCGGTTCACTTGTGTAAGTCCATACACCGTCGTCACCTTTAATCATATCATACGGAACGTTGGTTATGGAAACCTGCACTTTCTGTGCATCGGGAGCGTTAAATCTGAAGGTAACCCGCGAATCAGCTTCAATACGTGGATACTTAGCACCATAGAGATTATAAGGATTGGGGTGTGCTGTACCAATAGAATCAGAGTTAACTAAAACTTGACCTGTTTGAGCAAAACAGATTCCGCTCATTGACAGGATAATCATTAAAAAAGACAATAGTGTTTTTCTCATTTTAAAAATCTCCTTAAAATATTTTAGTTAATTTATCTATATAACTACAGTGGTTTTAATTTTTCAACCCTTATAAAGAAGCGGATCGTTACATAAAAGATTCCCACAAAATCTCTCACTTAACCGGATTATCCAAAAGAGTTGTGCGATAATATATCGATCTATCGCCAGCTAAATCGGAAAATAGTTTTTAAAAGAACATGAATGCCTAATAATGTTTTTATATTTCCAATAACATTTGTTTCTATTTCTCCTCTAGTCATTTGAGACTATTTCATTAACATCATCTTTCTTGTTTCGGAAAAATTTCCTGCATTCGATTTTTCCGAATGGATCGCTATTCTATAAAAATAAATTCCGCTTGTAAGCATATTGCTTCCGTAGGAGCGGGCATCAAATTTTACTTTATAACTTCCGGCATTTTTTTCTTCATTGACTAAAGTGGTAATTTCCCTTCCAAGGATATCATATATTTTTAATGTCACGTGGCTAGCCCTCGGTATTTGACAACTTATAACCGTAGTTGGATTAAAAGGATTTGGATAATTTTGATAAAGTCTATATTTATTTGGAATTACTTCTGCACTATTAATTCCCGTACCCTGATCATCAGTTAACTCTGCAGTACCAAAATAATCTGCGTTTATGTAATGTAAATTACCTGGATATGGTTCAACAACGGAGCCATACATATTATCTCTAACTTTCGGATTTATTTCAGGATGGTCATTATCGCAATAAGCAACAGATAAACCCATTACTTTTCCAGCCGTTAATTCTATTCTTGCCGCTTCCTTATTTTCTTCCGTATATGTATCGTCATAAACAATTAATGAAAATTCTCTTACGGCAGTATTTCCCGTCTTTCTCAGTGCAAATTCCGGGAAATGAGAAGCATGATCAATCCATTTTGAATTTGCTTGAGTTCCAACCATATCTTCGATATACGGAGAAGTATTTACTTCACCGTCTGCCGGATAAGCAGCATACATATGATATGCAAAAGCGTTCTCGGCATTAGTTGTTGCTCCGTCAAAACGATGTTTCCCTCCCGAGTGGTTCTCATCAATAAACACTTCGGAAATATCATAATTGTAACATCCGCCGTACTGAGATGGAACATACCCATCAACAAACACATCATCATGTATCTCAATTAAAAAGTATAATAGATTAGTTACGGAAGACCACATCACTTTATACCTGCCGGTATAATCGCTATCCGACACGGAACCATTAAACGGGATCCATACCTTACCAATTGATTGCCATTTCGCAGCTTGCCAGCATGAATCATCTCCTATTCCATCAATTGTAGGTTGTGTAGAAGTGTGAAGAATTAATAATGGATTGTCCTGAACATTTTGTGTTTGAGCAGAAATTGACTGGATGAAAAAATTAAGAAATATGACTAATAAAATTCTTGATAAAAATATTTTCATTGTGTGCACGTATATTTCCCTTGTTAATACGTACTATATCAAAATTATAATTTTCTATTTATAAAATTATTAAGCAGAAATTTATAACAAAATAATACTTATTCAATTAATATTAAGTAAAATTCCCGCTTAGTAAATTTCAGGTTCATTACAATCGAAAAAAAATAACATTGTCAATTTAATACTGCATAAAACCCACATATTTTCCAGCTTGGCTTTCGCTCGGCTGGCGTGTTCCATATCATGAGAATACATATAGTTAGCGATTTCTCAAAATGATCACTTACACTATGTCTACTCAATCCTACGTCAAGGAGTGCTCCTTTACAGCCCTGAGTTACAAAGTTAGTTCTACATTGACGTATACACCTTTTTAATTTATTTTATCATTTAATTTCTTCAAAAACCATTTTGTCTAGGTTAAATAGATTGCCGTCCACGACAAACTTCAATACATGCTGACCGGCATTTAATTTTATTGATTTTTTTACAACCGTCCAGTTTTGAAATCCCATAGTATTTGGGACTGAAATAACTCCTGTTTGATCAACACCATCAGATTCAAGATGAAACTTTCCACTATCGTAAGACGAAGCAACATGAAATGATACCTGGTATATCGCAGTTTTATTCACATTAACCGTATATGCCATCCA
>CAZRIQ010000293.1:0-3837 GCA_964600175.1 uncultured Melioribacter sp.
GACTTACCCGCAGCTAATTCGATTCTCTCTCTTAGATCATCAAAATCAACGTACTCTTTCTCCTCTATTTTTTCATCAGTATGTGGATATTCCATTCGTTTTTAACGCCTTAAATTTTCTTTTCCGACACATCCGGTTTCTTATTCGGCCAGCCTTCATCCGATACATCATGGATAGGATCAAGAAGCAATAAATCATGCATGTCTGTAAATTTATTTAGTTTTGACGGTTCAAATTTTACATCATGTTTAATCGAATTATAAATTTCTACGGTATTTACTTTTTTAACACTTTCACCGTCTGCAATCTTAACGAGATCTTCTACTATAAACTTATTTATTAAATAATCTACTTCCTTTTCCATTACTTCTCTTGACTGCCCGAGTCTTTCCGTAAGATCCGTAACAACAGACTCTTTTGTCTCACCATTGATTACCAATTCCCATATTGCCGATCCCCGTTTATCAATACTATAATAAAACCCGGAACCAAGATGAATTATTACCGTTTCTCCCTCGATGGTTTCACTTAAAACTTTCGGGGAATTTATTACATAAGAAATATTCTTACTCATACATCACCTTATACTGATATTGCAACTCGATTTATAAAAGACCTGCAGTGAAATGAATTAACAAAATAACGGACAAAAGATATTGTTTAATTATAAGGAATCCAAAGAAAAACTGAAAGCTCTAAGTACTCTTTAAAAAATTGATTTATAGTACTATAAGACCCGATACACCATAATTATAAGCGGTATATTTTTTTTAATAACTGGCTGGGATAATAGAAAAGCTGCCGCCTTTGATTAAACGGCAGCATTATAATTAGCTGTAATTCTATCTTTGAATACGCGCGGAACCGCCTTTGGCAAATGCTTTCACTTCATCGACGCTAGCCATCGTTGTATCACCGGGATAAGTAGTAAGAAGAGCGCCGTGAGCCCAGCCGAGTTTAACAGCTTCTTCAGGCGGCTCGTCAGTTAAAAGTCCGTAGAAGAATCCAGATGCAAAACCGTCACCGCCGCCTACTCTATCGAAAACATTGAGTTCGGCTGTCGGTGCAGAATACGTTTTTCCGTCAATCCATGCAACTGCACTCCAGCTATGGTGATTCGTTGAATGAACATCACGCAAAGTAGTAGCTACAACTTTTACCTGCGGATATTTGGCAATAACTTTATCGATCATACCAAAAAAAGTACTCGGATCTAATTTCGATTTAGCAGCAATCTCGGGACCGGGGATTCCCAAACCTTTTTGTAAATCTTCCTCATTACCAACCAAAACATCAACGTGTTTAACAATCTGGTCAATCACTTGAACGGCTTTTTGTTCACCGCCCCAAATATTCCACAATTTAGCGCGGAAGTTAAGATCAAAACTTGTAACAGCACCGGAAGCCTTTGCAGCTTTCATAGCTTCAATGATTAACTGCCCGGTTGTTTCCGATAGCGAGGCAAAAATACCGCCGCTATGAAACCATCGTACACCGTTTGAGAAAATTGTTTGCCAGTCAAAATCGCCGGGTTTTAGCTGGGCCGCGGCTTCATTTGACCTATTGTAAAAAACAACCGGTGCTCTTGCACCAAACCCTCTATCGCTGTAAACAGTTGCCATATTTGGTCCGTTCACACCGTTGTGTTTAAATGATTTGAAATACGGTTTCACCCCCATTGCTTTTACGCGTTCCGCAATCAAATCACCGATAGGATAATTTACAATTGCAGATGCTATAGCGGTATTCATTCCAAAACAATCCGATAGGTTTGCTGCTACATTAAACTCCCCGCCGCTCACATGAATTTTACATTCTGTTGTTTTTCTAAACGGTACATTGCCGGGATCCAAACGATGAACCATTGCCCCGAGTGATAAGAGATCGATAGAACCTTTCGCCTTAATTTCCAATCCGTAACTCATCCTTCCCTCAATTTTTTATTGACGATAATAACTTAAGTTAATTAAAGAATTTATTTGAAATTCAACTTGTTCGCGGGTAACAGAATTACATTCCTATTCTACTTGAATCGTTATAGAATTATCAAATTTTTCAACAGATTCATCCAAATATTTTTGAAAAGCTTCCTTCGATTTGATTCCATTCGGTTCCAATTCCCACGCAGCACAGAAGTAGTAGCTTATTTTTTTGTTAATAGGTTTTAACTCCACTACATAGCTTAAATTATCTTCCAACTCGTGCAAGAAATTATCTTCATTATAGACCACGGCGATTCCAAGATTGTCGTCGTTCAGTGTTTGCTTTCCGTAGACTGCAATATAAGACCAGCCGTTTTTGTTATTTTTCTTGAAAAATTCACCGTTTTTCTCTTTTGCCAACCCGGTAACCAAATTTTCGGCACCGTCATCATTTCTAACACTATGTTTTGTAAACCTGCTACCGGCAGCAATTGAAAGTTCTGAGAACAGATTATATTTCTTATGCCCTACCAGCCAGCCGTAGTATTCAGTTCTAACAGCCGATTTAACCGGACCGTTTTCGGCTATTTCACAAAATATACTGTCCGTCTTGAATATCATGTTAACTTTTCCACCGTCCCACATAGCAATCGAACCGATTCCCAAAGAAGAACCAACTTTAAAAATATCCATGCCCCAATCCTGCATGTGGTGATACGAGTCTTCGATTGTGTCAATATCGTTCCTACCTACGTCTTTCAAAAATAATCCATCCTTCTTTTTACCGAAGATGTCAATAGCGTTTCTCCAATCTAAATAAAAACGGTAGCCGACTAACTCCGATTCCCAAACGGGACCTTCACATTGGAATAACTTATCGTGATCAACATGGGTTTTAGGAACACTGAACTCTTTGACATTTTCAAACCTGCCGTTCAAATAAACACCGTTTTTAAAATCATAATCGACTTTCCGGGAAAGTCCGGCGTAAGTTTTTGAAGTAAACTCAGGTTTAGTCAAATAATCCGAACCATACTTTATGGTTATCTCTTTCTTCTCCATCGGTTTGAAGTCAATAACAAAACTGATAAGCGTTTCATTTCCATCTTTCTCAACCTGGTAAGGAACTTCTTTTTCACCGTCTGATATTATAAACGAATCCAAAAGAAAATCCGGGTGTGACTTTTCCAGTTTCTTTACATTGATAGATACAAGTTCATTCATTCTCTCAAGGTTAATACTATTGGTCAACGTTACTTTTATATTTTTCTCCGAAGCGGATAAATTTATGGCAGCAGCAAAAACTATTAAGCAAATCATTCTCCCGAGTGTTCTCATCTTACTTTTTCCTTTCTTGTTGACAACCACCCGGCAAATTTACAAAAACTATTTTATTCTTCTATTTATCCAGATAATACATTATAAAAAAATCCAACAAATTATTTTTGGTAAATCATTTTTCGTGAATCAACATACTTGCCTGCTCTTAATTGATAAATATAAACGCCGCTTGCCAGGTTGCTTGCATTCCAATGAAGTTCATGTTGTCCGGCAGGAACTTGACCGTTTAAAAGAGTTTCTATTTCTTGCCCGTTAATACTATAAATTTTTAGCGTAACAAATTCGGTTGCAGGTACATAAAATCTTATAATTGTTGACGGATTGAATGGATTGGGATAGTTCTGCAATAATTCAAAATCTGTAGGAAGGGAAGCTTTATAATCTCGACGTACATCTGTGATCAGATCCTTACCGTCTCCGACCACTTCAATTTCACTCATCTTATTTGTCCCCATTCCAAATTGGTTTAAAAGATATAAGTGATTGTCGCATTCTCCATTATCTGGATTTGGTAATTGTAGCTTTTCGGCTTCGGGATCAAGCCCCATAAAATATGCAGCAACGCTATCCGTAG
>CAZRIQ010000294.1:0-3823 GCA_964600175.1 uncultured Melioribacter sp.
TTGAACTGACCATCCTTTAGGATGTTGAATGGAAAATACATTTGGTTGTTTATAAATCCCGGAAAGATGTTAATTCTGTAATTCATTGCCACCCGCCTTATGCAACAGCTTTTGCAACAATTGGTGAGGGATTTGTGCGACCGGTTTTTCCGGAAGTGGTTTTATCGCTGGGAAAAGTTCCGCTTTGCAGATACGGTACACCTTCGACGGATGAGCTTCCCAATTCGATGCTTCCTTACATCGATTACAGTTGGGCTTTCCTTTTGGAAAATCACGGTGCTGTTACTATTGGAAAGAATGTTAAAGGTACTTTTTTTAGAATGGATAAATTAGAACAATCTGCAAAAACGCTTTTCATTGCACGTATGCTTGGAAGGGAAAAAACAATTCCGCTGCAGAAATTAAGAGAGTTGTATTCGCTTGCCGAAAAGGTCTATGGAATCAAAATAGATGATCGAAATAAAATGGACTATTAAAAAGTTCAAATAAAATTCCGGGTCTTCGAATGCCGAACAAAAATATTACCGTTGCGTTAATTGTTGGAGGAACTTCATCCGAGAGAGAGGTTTCAAAATCTTCCGGCAAATCCATTCTGAAAGCGCTGCATGATTTAGGTTACAAAGTTAAAGTTATTGACCCGGCATTTGGATTAAACCAACCAAAAAACGAACCGGATTTCTTTGCCGAAAAAGATTTTACCGAAAGATCAAACAGAAATTATTTGGAAGCAATCAACTCAACTTTGTTTGATGATATAGACGTAGCATTTATTGCCCTACACGGCAAGTGGGGTGAAGATGGCAAAATCCAGGCGCTATTTGAATTGAGAGATATTAAATATACCGGTTCCAAGGTTCTTGCCAGTGCGCTGGCTATGGATAAAACCAACGCAAAAGTTATGTTTCAGCATTATGATGTGATAACACCCAAATGGTTTGTGATTAACAAAAACGACTCTGATTTAAGGTTGATACAAGAGAAGGTTAAAAAGTTTTTTGGATATCCTTGCGTAATCAAACCGAACGACGAAGGCTCTACGGTGGGATTAACAATTTGCAGAGGTGATGTGGAAGTGTTCCAGGCAATTGAGAAAGCTAAAAAGTTTTCCGATAGAGTTCTTGTGGAAGAGTATATTCAAGGTCATGAGGTAACCGTTGGAATTCTCGGGCAGCAAGTATTGCCGGTTCTTGAGATCAAACCCAAAGACGGTTTTTATGATTATGAACACAAATACACCCACGGTAAGACGGAATATGTGGTTCCCGCAGAAATTCCTCCCAAGGTTGCCGAGCATATTCAACATCAAGCTTTGCTTGCGTATAATTCCGTTGGATGTGAAAGCTATGCAAGAGTTGATTTTAGATTGATGAATGATTTCAAATCTTATTGTCTCGAAGTAAATACTTTGCCGGGAATGACAAGCACAAGTCTCGTTCCTAAAATGGCAAAAGCGGTTGGAATTTCGTTCGAGGAGTTGATCGATCGTATTATTAAGAATGCCCTTAAATGAAAAGTGCAAGCAGCAATAAACTTGTAAAAAGAATTATAATTTTAATCATCGTTTTGGTCGTCGCGGCTTTCTTATTTTTCAATAACTTCGGCATACTTAAATTTCTTGAAGTCAAATCCGAGGTAAACAATTTGAATGATGAAATCAGAAGATCCGGCGACACATTAAAAACTTTGAATAAAGAAATCGATTCGCTGAAGACGAATAGATTCAAGATCGAGAAAACCGCAAGAGAGAAGTTCCACATGAAAAGGAAAAACGAAAAAGTATTACAAGTTGAAGAAAATTAATTCGTAAAAGTAATTGGAAAATAAAACTCAAATACCTTCCGTACCTCTTGCCGAAAGATGCCGGCCTCACCGACTTGAAGATTTTCGGGGACAGGAAAAATTGGTTGGTCCGGGGAAGCCTCTCCGGGTAATGATAGAGAACGATAACCTTGCATCGATTATTTTGTGGGGTCCGCCGGGTACCGGCAAAACAACAATTGCGAAAATCATCTCAGAACAAACCAATTCGGAGTTCTACCGGATTAATGCGGTTTCGTCTGGGGTTAAAGACATACGTTCAATTATTGAAAAAGCCAAAGTGAACAAGGATTATAGCAAAAGAACAATTTTGTTCATTGATGAAATCCATCGTTTCAACAAAGCTCAGCAAGATGCTTTACTTTCTTCGGTTGAATCGGGAGAAATTATTTTGATCGGTGCGACAACCGAGAATCCTTCTTTTGAAGTCATCCCGGCTTTACGCTCAAGAGTGATGATCTATGTTCTGGAGGAGTTGTCGAAAACCGATCTGGAGAATATTTTGAACTTTGCTCTTGATAAAGATTCATTTATAAAGGGACTCAACATTATAGAAATAGACCGAGATTTTTTGTTTCTCGTTTCAGGCGGTGATGCCAGAATCCTATTAAATGTTTTTGAAGCGGCAGTTGTTCACGAAATACAAAAAGATGAAATAAAGGTTACGAAAGAAATAATTGAAGATGTTCTTCAAAGAAAAAATATAATTTATGACAAAGGGGGCGAAGAACATTACAATGTCATCTCGGCATTTATAAAAAGTCTTCGCGGTTCCGATCCCGACGCGGCAATTTATTGGATGGCAAGAATGCTTGAAGGTGGGGAAGATCCTCTTTTCATTGCAAGGAGAATGGTTGTGCTCGCATCGGAAGATGTAGGCAATGCTTCGCCAAATGCACTTGTATTGGCAGAAGCAACATTCAGTGCAGTTGACAAAATTGGAATGCCGGAAGCCCGTATAATACTTGCCCAG
Organism: uncultured Melioribacter sp.; assembly: GCA_964600175.1. Taxonomy (GTDB): domain Bacteria; phylum Bacteroidota; class Ignavibacteria; order Ignavibacteriales; family Melioribacteraceae; genus Pyranulibacter. Next base: position 2,792 of record CAZRIQ010000294.1, read on the forward strand.
TGTGCTGCTTATTTGGCATCCAGTCCTAAAAGTAATGCCTCATATTTAGCAGTTGATAGTGCTTTGTCTGATGTTCGAAACAATCCTTTGTATCATGTTCCTTTGCATTTAAGAAACGCCCCTACAAAGCTTATGAAAGAATTGAAGTACGGTAAGGATTATCAGTATCCCCATGATTTTGAAAATCATTTCTTGGCTGAAAATTATTTACCCGAAGAGATGAAAGGAAAACAGTATTATCTGCCGACGGAGAATGGTCAGGAAAAGAATTTGAAAGAGCGGCTGAAGGATTTGTGGAAGGGTATTAAAAAGTACTAATTAGATTTGAACAAACATTTTTCCGGGCATCTGTTGAACTAAACCTTTGAATTCAAGTGAAAGAAGATGAACCAGGCAATCGGCAGTTGACATGCAGCTATCAATGGCTATTTGGTCAATTTGCTTTGGAGTTGTCTCTATTATTTTCAAGATTTTTTCTTCAAATAAGTTTAATTCGACAGTTGTTTTCTGGATTTCCTTTTTTAAGATTGGTTTCAGTTTAAGATGAAGCTCATCCAAAACATCTTGCGAAGTCTGAACCAGTTTTGCTTCGCCACGTTTAATTAATGTGTTTGGTCCCTCACTTTTAATGCTGTTCAAATTCCCGGGTACGGCAAACACTTCTCTATTTTGATCCAATGCATACTGCGCAGTTTGTATTGCGCCGCCGTTAAGTTTCGTTTCTATAATAATTGTTCCTAATGACAGTCCCGAAATTATCCTGTTCCTTCTCGGGAAATTTTGAGCATCGGGTTTTGTACCCAATTCATATTCGCTTATGACCACTCCGTTTTCGGTTATTCTTTTAAACAATTTTTCGTTTTCGGGAGGATAAATCACGTTCAATCCCGACCCGATTACAGAAAGTGTCCTCCCTTTGTTGTTAAGAGTTGCAGTATGTGCAATCGAATCGATTCCGCGTGCGAGTCCGCTTACTATTGTTATACCCCGGGAAGATAAATCCGTTGCTAATGTTTCCGCAACTTTTTTACC
>CAZRIQ010000295.1:0-3814 GCA_964600175.1 uncultured Melioribacter sp.
CTTTCTCTTTTATTTGTCTAACACGTTCCCTGGTTAAATTAAGTTTTTCACCAATCTCTTCAAGAGTTAACGAATGTTCTTTACCGATTCCAAAATAGAGTCTTATCACTTCAGCTTCTCTCTCGGTTAACGTTGAAAGCGATCTCTCGATTTCCTTCTTGAGAGATTCCTTCATCAAATAGTTATCCGGAGAAGGCTGGTCGTCATTTGGCATTACATCGAGAAGACTATTGCTGTTATCTTCGCTGTGTGCAAACGGTGCATCGACCGAGACATGTCTTCCTGCAATTTGCATAGCGTAAGTTACATCTTCGACATTCATTTCAAGCTGGGCAGCAATTTCTTCAGGATTAGGTCTTCTTTCGTATTCTTGTTCAAGCTGACTTAATGCCTTGCTCATTTTATTAAGTGCACCAACTCTATTTAACGGAAGACGAACCATCCTGGATTGTTCGGCAATGGCTTGCATAATTGACTGACGAATCCACCATACGGCGTAAGAAATGAATTTGAATCCTCTTGTTTCGTCGAATCTTTTTCCTGCCTTTATAAGGCCGAGATTTCCTTCATTTATTAAATCGCCTAGTGGTAGTCCTTGATTCTGATATTGTTTAGCCACACTAACAACGAATCTTAGATTTGCTTTCGTCAATTTTTCTAAAGCAGTTTGATCACCCTTTTTGATTCTTTTGGCCAGTTCAATTTCCTGGTCAGGAGTCAACAAATCGACTTTACCAATTTCTTGAAGATATTGATCTAAAGATTTACTCTCACGATTTGTAAACTGCTTAGTTATTTTCAATTCAATCACTCCCTTTAGTTTTATTCTGAAATTTTCAACTAATTAGATGCTTTAATTGTTCCAAAAGATCATTTTTAGACGTTTGAAAAATCAAATCTCCTTTCTAAGGCTTAAAACCTAAAAAATTCTTGAGAAGTATGCGGATATGTAAAAAAGGTCATTCGAAGCAAATTGTGTGTAGAATTAATTAACCTTATAAAAATAACTTATTTTCTCTAATTATGAAAGATTTTTTTATTAAAAATAGTTAATGAAACCTCAAATCTATTATTAATAAGCCAATTCTCATAAATAAGTTCTACTACTGAATGACCTTTAATGTCAAATAAGGGTAATTATGATTGCTTATTTTTAGTTTAAACTTAATGTTCTAATTAACCTTTTCCTCTGTAAGAAGGACTTTCTCAATGGCATCTACAAGTGCATCTTTTGGCAAGGCACCGACTGCCATTTGCGGTTTGTCATTCTTAGGGATAAAGAGCAGTGAAGGAATGCTTCTGATGCCAAACATTGCGGCTAATTCTTGTTCCGCTTCGGTATCTACTTTGTACACATGAATCTTGTCTTTGTACGTTTCTGAGAGTTCTTCCAGAACTGGGGCAACCATTTTGCATGGGCTACACCAATCTGCGTAGAAATCTATAAGAGCGGGTAATTCGCCCTTGTAATTCCATTCTTTGTTGTTTTCGTAGTCGAATATCTTTTCTTTGAAGTCTGCTATAGTTATATGGGTAGTCATATTTTTTCCTTATTTGTTTTGGTGACTGAAGGTTTGATGCAAAATAACCGGCTGGGATTCAAACTTGGTTCGTAATAATTTTATATTTTTGTCAAAAGGATTGGGAAAAATGATTAAACAAATTGAGATTACTGACCTTGAGAATTGGGAAACTTTCAAAAAAGGTTTTAGGAAGACAGATAACCGGTTTATATTTAAGTATAGCCCTGTTTGCGGTATAAGCTATTCTGCAGAACATGAATTGAAAACTTGGCTGGAAAAGAACAGCAATATATCCGGCACGTTAGCTTTGGTGGACGTCGTTTATCACAAAGAAATAAGCAGACTTATAGCGAAAGAATTGGATATAAAGCACGAGTCCCCACAATTTATATGGATCGATTCGGGAGGTAAGGTTAAATGGCATACAGATCATTCCGACATATCAATAAAGAATCTGAACGAGAAGATTGGTAGTAATATCAAATAGCTATGTTAGACGTTCAGTATATTATGAAATTCAACGTATTTGAAAAATAATAATTAAATTTCCATCCAAAATTTTAATCTTAAGAGGAAGTCATGAAAATAAAACCGTTATATATTTATCTCAGCCTTTTTGTTATTGCAATAGCTGTGATAATTATTTTTGATGCGAACAGGAACAATAAAGGGACTGAGACACAAAATTTTCACCAGAATATGCCTAATGACGAAGTTCATAAAGGAATGGGAGCGAGCGGGGAAGAAGCACCTTCGAAATCCAATGTTCGTGAAAGTGCAATGAAAAGAATGGTGGAATTGAAAAAAGCCGTCGAGGCAAATCCGGACGATACTGCTAAAGTAAAAGAATATGCTATGATGCTGGCAATGGGGCATCAGCCGCAAAAGGCAATTGAATTGTTCGACGGAATTCTTAAGAAAGATCCCAAAAGGATTGATGTGTTGTTAACTCTTTCATTTCTTTATTACAATCAGGGAAACCTCGATAAAGCAGAAGATTGTACAAACAAAGTTCTGAGCATCGATAAAAACCAGAAGGAAGCTAATTTTAATCTCGGTGTAATTGCCGAAATGAAACATGATAAACAGAAGGCCGAAAAGATTTTTAATGATGTGATCAAAAGATTCCCTAACACAGACATAAGTAAACAGGCAGAAGAAGAACTGAACAATTTGAAGAACGCAAAGACAAGTAAGTAGTTGAAATTATTCCCCGGTGATGTAAACCGTTAAAACGGTTTATGTTCTTTTCATTTTCTTGCTAATCCACAACTTAAGTTGTGGGTTAATAAAATAAAAAAATTGTCTATAACCGTTTCAACGGTTTTTCTCTTAATATGAGCAAATAATTCAGTTCGAAATTATTTTTGTAATTAGCTTGCCGGGAATTTCTTCGAAGTAATGATTTTTGATAGTGAGATTTGGATGGTTGTAATTCCAAATCTCATTTTTATTTTGTTTCGGCTGCCGGTATTTAACAGAATTTTTGAACTTTGTTTTGTCGGCAATAACATAGAAAGGTTTTCTATTTGATTTGCAAGTCAGTGCCAGAAGTTTGCTTCCCACCTTGTTAACTATGTTTGAATTTATCAAGATTGCATCTGCACTTATAAGTGCACAGTCAACTTTAGAAGCATATTCCGGAATCATTGCTTCTGTAATTAACTGAACTTTAATTTGTTCTTTCAACAAAGCTTTTGCCAAATTCCTACCTTCCAGTTTTGGTCTCGATTCACAAATAACCACAAGCAAATTCTTTCTCTTCGACTTAAAATATTTTAGAAATTCTTGAACAGTTTTGCTGTTCGATATTGTAATAATCTTTCTGAAATTTTTTAATTCTTTGTAACAATTCTCAAATAAAATCTTGTTTTTTTCTACAAGGACATCTTCGTAATGGCTTAGAAAGTTTTTAAGGGATTGATGTCCTTCCTGCATTTTAACACGGCATTTTTTCAAGTAATTGATTACCGTTTCAAAAGCACCGAATTGTTCCGACAAATATTCTATTACGGCATCGTCATTTTTGATAGAGCTGTAATTTTTAAGTAAATATTTATTTATTGACAATGAAAGGTCGGTGCTGCCGGAAGTCTTATCCGACAAGATCTTCCGCAGTTCTCTATCCGGCGTGAACTTCATTCTAAATAGATGTTATGTTTTAGCGTTGTTGAACTGAAATCCTTTAATCGGTTCCCGCAAAGTTAAAACCGGGCATGGCGCTCTCCGAACTACTTTTTCCGCCGTACTTCCGAATAATAAATGTTCAACTCCGGTATGACCGTGTGTGG
>CAZRIQ010000296.1:0-3811 GCA_964600175.1 uncultured Melioribacter sp.
AAAGATTTTGTTATTTACAAATTAACCGGTAATATGGTTACTTCTGTTGATATTGCCGTAATATGGTGGCTCTTGAACACTCGCAAGAATAAAAATCGATGGGATGAAAGTCTTTGTAGGTATGCAAACATTACACCTGAAAACTTAAGTGATGTAAAACCAAGCGCTTCTATTGTTGGGAAGGTAACACAAAAAGCTGCTGATATAACTGGATTGCTGGTCGGCACCCCGATTATTAATGGTGCCGGTGATTTAGCTTCGGCTGCATTAGGTTCTGCCGCTATTGATGAGGGCGAAATGCATATTAGCTTGGGAACAAGTGGCTGGGTCGCAGGTCATTTTTCCAAACGTAAAATTGATTTAGCACATTATACCGGGTGCATCGGCAGTACTTATCCGGAAAAATATTATTTGGGAATGGCGCACCAGGAAACCGCAGGTATTTGTCTTGAATGGTTGAAGAACAAAATTCTTTATCATGAAGAACGTTTGAAAGAAGAATGGCAGCGCGAAAACATTTACGAGATATTGGACGACCTCGCGGTGAAGGCAGGTCCCGGTGCAAATGGATTAATGTTTACCCCATGGATGTTCGGCGAAAGAAGTCCGTTAGATGACGATTATGTGCGTGCAGGACTTTATAACGTGAGCCTGGATCATTCGAGAGAGCATCTTGTCCGTGCGGTTTTTGAGGGAATTGCATTCAATACAAGATGGGCAATGGAGACTCTCGAAAACCTTTACTCAGAAGTTGAGCATTTGAACATTATTGGTGGTGGGGCAAAGAGTGATATTTGGTGCCAGATATTTGCGGATGTGCTGAACAGAAAAATTAACCGTGTTTCGGATCCTCAGCAAGCTGGTGCAAGGGGAATTGCTCTGCTGGCAAGCATGACTTTGGGATATATCAATTCGTTCAGCGACATAAAAAAATATATTAAGATTGATAAGATGTTTCATCCCAATCCTGAGAATAGGACTTTGTACGATAAGTTGTTCAAAGAGTTTAAAAATATTTATAAGCAGAACAAACACTGGTATAAGCGGATGAACAAAGATAGAGTTACACAATAAGTTTTAATTATGGTTGAAGACCTATCAAATTATTGTGCCTCAAATACTAAAATCAAAGAAGAGATAATTGCCGTTAGTGAGAATGTCTCGCTGAGAGTAATTACGTTTACACCCGCAGTAGAAAATAATAATCACAATGTTGTGTTTATTCCCGGATGGATTTCCTTGATTACCGGATGGCGGGAAGTTCTTCTTGAAATGACAAAAGATTTTACTGTTTATTATGTTGAAACGAGAGAAAAAATTTCATCTATTATAACCGGGATAACTGATTTTAGCGTTGAGACTATTGGGAAAGATATTGTCTCTATTATTACAAAGCTGGGGTTGCAAGACAAAGGTTATATTTTATTTGGCAGTTCTCTCGGTGCAACGGCAATACTTGATTGCTGCAAATCTCTGGAAGTCAATCCGTTATGTTTAATTTTGGTGGGACCGAATGCAGTGTTCCGTATTCCGTATTATGGCAAAATTTTGATAAAGATTTTCCGTCCCTCTTGGTACAATTTTGTTAAACCGTATATCAAATGGTATTTAAAAACTTTCCGGCTGGATGCAAAAAGCGATTACGAACAGTATGAGAAATATTGCGGTGTTTTGGATTCAGCCGATCCATGGAAATTAAAAAAAGCCGCACTCGCAGTTTCAAAGTATGAAGTGTGGAATAAACTTGAAGAAATTGAATATCCGACTTTAGTTATCGGTGCGTCAAAAGATAAGTTACACGAACCGGAAAATCTCAAAAAAATTGTCTCCATGACGAGAAATACCGAATACCTCGATATGGAAACAAATAAAAACGCCCACAGCAAAAAAATTGTTGAAGCAATTAGAGAATATATATTAAAGTTGTGCTGACTTTATAGGTATGCTTCTATTTTAACTCCATTATTTTCTTTAGCTGCGCTTTATCAACTGTTAGTAAACCATTCGGAATTAATCTTGGCGTCAGGTCTTTCCAGTTTTTATCTTTTGAAAATATTTCTTTAAACATCGGCAATGCTTTATCTAATTGTCCGTTGTTTGCAAGTGTAACCGCGGTCCAGTACTTCATCTCAAGATTATCAGGAAACATCTTCATCGCGGTCGAATATTCGAACATAGCTTTATTCATATCGTTTTTCTCTACGGCAAGATCACCAGCGTTCATGTGGTCATAAGCTCGGTGAACTTTCAATAATCTTTTTAACTCTTTAATTGGTTCTGGGCTATCGTCAACTCGCAAGTCAATTAACTTATCAGCCCAGGGTTTTCCTGTTGAGACGCCTTTGAAAACGAGCAAAGCTGCGGATTGTTTTCCCCTAATGTCGCCGCCGACTTTTTGAGCGGCTTCCAATGCGGCTACCAATCTTTCTGCCAATGGACCCTTAGCACTTTCAAATGCTTTGGACATTGCCGGCCAAACTTTGTCCGTCGACATTAAATTTGCCTGAACCGAATAATTATTTTTAACTATATGTCCTGCAGGCTGAACACATTTCTTCCCGGTATACGCTGCAACTCTTCCTTTTGTATCCAAAATTGCTAGCTGTCTAAAGTCGCGCCCATCGTCGGAAGCAATCAACGAATCGACGGCTTCCTGAGGGCTTAGTCCGTTTTTCAATAGTTCAAGTCCACGGGGACCGAAGGAAGCGTTTACAAATGATTGCGTCGCCACAACTCCGACACCGGCTTCGCCCCATGTTACAATGGTTCCGACGGAAAACCAGTGGGATTGAACTGCAACTCCGATTTCCCCGGTATTAAGATCACGTGCTACAATTGAAAATGTATGCGCAAAAGGCGAATCGAAGAAAGTCTGAGGAACAATTTGGTTTGTGAATACTATAACAAAGAACAAAAATGTAATTATTCTATATTTCATAGTTACACCTCGTGTTGATTTGAATATTTATAACAAACATAATTTGATTATCATTGTGTATCAAAATATTTTCTTATTATATTTTTAAAAAATAACCGGAGATAGAAATGATTAAAAAGATTCTTCCTTTGCTGTTTCTCTTTTCCGTTTTTGTGTGTGCACAGAAGAAAACAGAAAAAACATTTAAATTTACTTCTAAAGAAGATACAGTAAGTTACAGTATTGGTCACAGCATCGGGAAAAATTTAATTGACCCGGATGTCAAATTAAATGTAGATGCTTTAATCCAGGGTATTAGAGATGTAGCTGATGGAAAAGAAAGTTTGTTGACCGACGATGAAATGAGATCGGTACTGCAATCTTTCAATGCTGAAATGAGAAGTGTCAAACAGAAAGAAGTGAATGAAGTTAAGGAGAAAAATAAGAAAGAAGGTGAAAAATTCCTCGCTGCAAATAAAAAGAAAAAAGGTGTTGTTACTTTGCCCAATGGGCTTCAGTACAAAGTAATCAAAAACGGAAAGGGACCTCAACCAAAAGCTACCGACAAAGTAAAAGTGAATTACAGAGGCACTTTGATTGACGGACAGGAATTCGACAGTTCATATAAAAGGGGAAAGCCGGCAGAATTTCCATTGAACCAGGTTATTAAAGGCTGGACGGAAGCTTTGCAGTTAATGCATGTCGGTTCCAAATGGGAATTATATTTACCTCCCGATCTGGCTTACGGAGAAAGAGGCGCGGGAAGTATGATCGGTCCCGACGCAACTTTAATTTTTGAGATTGAGCTTCTTGGAATAGAAAAATAGGGAATAAACTAGTTATTGTTTGGTTGCGTTCAGCTTGTTTTTCCAGGTTTCATAGGTCGAACGCGCG
>CAZRIQ010000297.1:0-3755 GCA_964600175.1 uncultured Melioribacter sp.
CAACATGTTTTCCCTTTGGGTCAATTGAATACCTTTTAAGAAGTTCAACAATTCCGTACGGTGTACACGGGTAAAATGTGTCCTTCCCGATCACCAGGTTGCCAACACTTATCGGGTGAAAGCCATCCACATCTTTTTTCGGATCGATCGATTCAATAACCGCGTCCTCGTTAATATGTTTCGGCAAAGGAAGCTGAACCAAAATTCCGTGGTACAGATCGTCTTTGTTATATTTATCAATGATTGCTAATAATTCGTCTTCGCTTATCCTTTCGTCGTGTTTCTCAATAACCGAATTCATACCGATTTCTTTACACGACTTTACTTTTGATTTCACATAACTCTCGGAAGCGGGATTCTCGCCGACAAGTATCGTTACCAATCCCGGTACTTTGTTGTAAGTTTTTTTGAGATGATCAACTTTCTGCTTCAACTCTTCCTTGATTTCTGCAGCTACTTTTCTCCCGTCGATTATTATAGCCATTTTAATCTGTATTTGTTTGTTGAATTGATCTATCAAATTCCGGCAAAAATATTCTCTCGATCTCTACGGTCTTGCCGGTTTCCTGGTCGACTTTGAAAAATAATCCACAAAGGTGAACATTATCCGTCGCAGTCTGGTACTTTTGGGGTGTCTGATAAAGGAACCTATTGATTGCTGCTTCGGTTTTCATGCCAATAACCGAATCATAGGGACCGGTCATACCGACATCAGTTATGTAGCCTGTACCGTTTGCAAAAATTCTTTCATCGGATGTCTGGATATGTGTATGCGTTCCGAGCAACATCGATATTTTCCCGCCCAGGTAATTTGCAAGCGCCAATTTCTCGGCAGTTGCTTCGGCATGAAAGTCTATAACGACAACATTCGTTTCGTTTTTCAGTTTCGGAATTATCCAATCGGCAGTTCTAAACGGGCAGTCGATCGTTGCCATAAAAGCCCTGCCCTGCAGATTCAACAACCCAACTTTACCTTTTGGTTTTTGAATGATGTAATAACCGTTACCGTGTGCACCCCTTGGATAGTTCATAGGTCTAATTGAACGTGGTTCCTTTTTCAAAAAATCCTGCGATTGCGGTTTATCCCATGTATGATTGCCGCCTGTTATAGCATCGACCCCAAGCTCAAAAAGCTGTTTGGCTTCTTTTTCTGTACAGCCCTTGCCGTCGGAAGCATTTTCCCCATTTACAATGGTAACATCCGCATGATATTTTTTCTGAAGACCGGGAAGATACATTTGAACGATATCCATACCCGGTTTCCCGACAATATCGCCTATGAAAAGAATGTTCAGGTTCATATAAGGCCAAAAGTTAAAAAGTGATACTTTTTTGAATTATCTAAGTATGATGTATAACTTTTTCTTTGGAGTCGAAATATATTGAAAATGAAAGGAATAGTGAAAAATCAATGTGAGCTTATTTGTTTTATATCGGATAACCGGATTTCGCATTGTCAGTTTGCAATAAGACTATTTTGATTAAATTTGTTTATTAAGAATGAAAACCGAGAACAAAATAACCGAAATCCCTTTTGAAAATGCTGAATACTGCGTTTTCGATTTTGAAACAACCGGCATTTCTCCGCAAAGAGATAGGGTAATCGAAATCGGTATTGTGAAAATCAAAAAAGGTAAAGTCGTTGCAACTTTTGAATCGTTTATAAATCCCGGTATGTACATTCCCGAATTCATTACAGAAATGACGGGCATTTCAAACGACGACGTTGCCGATGCGCCTCCATTCGAAGATGTTTTTCCACGAATAGAAGAATTCTTCGGCGACACGATATTGATCGCTCACAACTTGCAATTCGATCACTCGTTTCTAAAAAACGAATGTCTGAACGCTTTCTTAAAAGTACCTGAGAACCCAGGAATTTGTACCGTCAAACTTGCACGAAGAATCTTTCCTGAAATACGAAGTAAATCACTTGGAAGCTTAGTTCGTCATCTTAAAATACGTCATAGAAATGTACATAGGGGTTTGGGAGATGCTTCGGTAACGGCAAAAGTTTTTATAAAAATGTTTACCAGATTACGGGAAGATCATAACATCGACACGGTCGACGATCTTATAAAATTTCAGAGAACACCTAAATCTGCATTGGTTTATAGAATTATTAAGAAAAAACTTGCCGAGGATTTGAGCGGGACGCCTAAAGATCCCGGAGTTTACTTCTTCAAAGATAAAAGTGATAAAATTATTTACATCGGGAAAGCAAAGTCATTGAAGCAAAGAGTCGGGAATTACTTTTTGAATAACGCACCGAGGAAATCGAAAGAGATTGTACGAAAAGCAGATAGGATCGGCTTCACATTAACCAATTCCGAATTAACCGCCCTACTTAAGGAAGCAGAATTGATTAAAGTCCATTCCCCGCGCTACAATACAATGCTTAAAGATTATTCAAGGAATTATTTTATCAAGGTTTCTTTGATGCATAAAGTACCGAACGTAATGCAGTCTACAAGTTTTGATTTTGACGGTAACGATTATTTCGGTCCATATTCGAATAGAGATATAACAAAAACCTTGGTCGAAATAATTGACAGAACTTTCCGCCTGAGGGAATGCAGTGATAAAGAATTAAAGAAAAAAAGGAGATGTTATTTGGCGGACATCGACCGCTGTCTTGCGCCCTGCATTCAAGAAAAACCCGGTGATGAATATAAAAACGAAATCGATTTTGTTTACGAATTTTTAGCAGGAGAAAACCAATGGGCAGTCAACAGGCTATTGAATAAAATGAAAGAGTTTTCCGAAAAACAAAAGTACGAGGAAGCAGCGGAAATAAGAGATGTAGTAAATATGATACTGCAGCAAATCCACAAGTCATCCATCCTTTCCGAACCAATAAACAAAGCCAAAGTAATGATAGAAATTGCAGGTTACTCTAAACCGGATTACATTCTACTGCTCGACGGTAAAATGATAATTAAAAACCAACTCGAAAATGAAGACGACGATTTTGCAAAAGCACTGGAAGACTATTTCAACGGGAACATCCAAATCTTTCAAAAACTGGATGAGAGCGACCTCGAGAAATTAAAAATTGCCTTAAGCTGGTTGGTAAAAAATAAAGAATCAATTAGAGTTCATTACTTGAAGGAATATAACAGTGTTGAAGAGATTGGTGCCGATATTTTCTATAGGGAAAAAGTTTGTTAGTTACTCAAGTTGACCGCTTTTTTTCATAAACCGTTTCACGTAGTGATCCCTTTGGGAAAAACGGTTATTATCTTTTATTTTTTCTCATTAACCCACGACTTAAGTCGTGGGTTAATGGAACTCAAAAACATTATTTTGTAACCGTTTCTCCGAAGGAGTCCTACGGACAACGGTTTTTAAATCATCAAATAACTAAGCGATCAACTTGAGTTAGTTAATTAAAAATTTGTAAAGCACATACCTCACTACAAAAGCAGTAATAACCGCAAGCATCAAATAAAATGCTATTGATCTAACGGAATCTTTTGTAAAGAAAAATTTTGACATATAACCGCGCCAGCCGCATTCTCTGCATCTGTATATTCCGCAGAATGTAAATTTCTTTATGAATTGTTCGGTAATAGTATGTGCCCTCGAATGGTGAATAGTTCCTACTTCCTGACATTTAGGACACTTTACAAAATGAGGATCCTTCCGGCTGATTATTTTAAAGCTTCTCACTTATTTTGTTCACCCTCTTTTCAAAAATAAGATAGTGAAAAATTTTTTTTAATAAAGAATTTATTCGCACATTAAGTATATGA
>CAZRIQ010000298.1:0-3740 GCA_964600175.1 uncultured Melioribacter sp.
AAGTGAATCGTTTAAAACAGTGACGGTCGTATCGCCGAAGTTATAATTCTCAATCCTAATTTGTACGGGCATAGTAAAATAAGTGGGGTTTAAATTGACTGATTGACTGACCTGAATCTGTACTTGATAATTGGTCGGAGAATTCTGAACCCAGCCCCAGTTAACCGTGTAATGTGGATAGTTTTCACCGTAAATCCATTCCGAGAAAAAATAATTAAGATCCATACCCGTAACTTGTTCGGCAACGCGTTCAAAATCTTTTGTGGTTGCGGAATTATATTCAAGTTGCGGATCATTTAAATATGTTCTAAGGATTTCGAAAAATTTATCATCGCCTACAATTCCTCTAAGCATATGTAAGACCGAACCGCCTTTGGCATAAGAACGGGCATAATCGAAAATTGAGCTCACTGAAGTGGTATCTTGAACATAAATGGGACCTTCTGCTTGTAAAGCATCATTGAACATCCTATTTACCCGGTCTTCGAAACTTTGCTCTCCATATTTATATTCTAAGTAAATTGCTTCGGAATAAGTTGCAAATCCTTCGTTCAGCCAGATATCTCTCCAACTTTTGCATGTTACTTTATCACCGAACCATTGATGTGCAAGTTCGTGTGAAATTAGAGATTCACTAAATCCGCCTGCCGAAGTACAAGTCTGATGCTCCATACCGCCGCCCCAGCTAAACTGTGCGTGTCCGTATTTTTCTTTTAAAAAAGGGTAGGGTCCGTATTTGTCTGAGAATATGCCGAGTGCCCCCACGGTAAAATCGAGCTGCTGTTTAATATTATCTAACCACAATTCCGGATAAGTATAGTGAATGACCGGCATCGATTTACCATGTTCGTATTCAAAACTTGTGTTGTAGATGTGATAGTTGGTCATTGCAACCGAAATCAAATATTGTGCAATGGGGTATCTTTCTTTCCATTTAAAAGTTTTTGTACCGTCCGGGTTGGTTGTAATTTCCGTCAATGTTCCGTTTGAAACGGAATAGAAACTCGAATCTGCAGTAATCCAAATATCGGCTGAGTCGGCTTTATCGGCAGGCGTATCTTTGCACGGCCACCAGTCGCTTGCGCCGAAGGGTTCGCTTAACGACCATATTATTGGATGATCATTATGCGTGGAGAAAATGAAACTTCCATAACCGTTTGTGTCTGTTTTGGGAGTGCCGCTATAGTTAATTTGAACTTCAAATTCTTCGCCTGTGTTGTATGAATGATCGAGGGAAATATCAAGTTTGTTAGTAAGCATTTGAACAAATGTTAAATCTTGATTGTTGAGTGTTACCGAACTAACGGTCATATTATATTTAAGATCAAGGAAGATGGAATTTAAACCGTCTTGAGCTGCTTTTGCTTTTACAGTTACAATTCCAGACAGAAAATTAGGTTGGTAGGTAAGTTTTAAGTCGAGTTTGTAATAAGTAATGTCTATGCTTGAATCGCCGGGATATTCGACCTTACCTTCTTTAAAAAGTCTATTGTATAATTTGATTTTTCCCCTGGAGCAAATTTCTCCCCCGGTTTGTGCAAACAAAAGATTTGTTGCAAAACAACATATTAGGAATAAAACAGTAACTGATTTTTTCATTGCGTTGTTGGCTTTTAATGACAAATATATGATTTGCTTTTATCGAACAAAAGGGAATTTATTTAGGATTGAATCTGAATGCAGAGTGCAGAACGCAGAATTCAGAATGGTTTTTATTCTACATTCTGCATTCTTCATTCTACGTTCATTGGTTGTCCGCTTTTTCACACAATTCGGTTAATACTCCAAATGTAGATTTTGGATGAAGGAAAGCGATATTCATTCCTTCCGCACCTTTGTGCGGCTGCTTGTCAATTAATTGTATCCCTTTTGATTCCGTTTCATCAAGAGCTTTTGGAAGTTTGTTAACGGCAAATGCGATGTGATGAATTCCTTCTCCTCGTTTCTCAATAAATTTGTCTATTGGTCCGTCCGGTTCGGACGATTCAAGCAGTTCTATTTTTGTCTGACCAATTTGGAAAAAAGCTGTTTTCACTTTTTGATCTTTCACTTCTTCGATTGAATAACATTTCAAACCGAGGACGTTCTCATAAAACTGAATTGCTTCTTTTAAGTTCTTAACTGCTATTCCGATGTGTTCAATATGTGTTATTTGCATTTTGTTTCTCGTGATATTGTTATATGGTTATATTGTTCTATTGTTAAACCGTTCGTAAAATCCAACAACAATATAGCAATAGAACAATAGAGTAATTTAGATTACTACATGTTCTTTATATTCACCAAATACTTCTCTCATTGAGTTACTAATTTCACCTATACTTGCATACATTTTCACCGCATCTAAAATATAAGGCATCAGATTTTCATTTCCCGATGCTGCTTTCTTTAACGCCGATAGTTTTTCTTTAACTAGATTATTATTCCTTTCAGCGCGGATTTTATTTAAAAACTCAATTTGCTCTTTCTGAAGCTTCTCATCTATCTTTAACAACTCTTCCTTCTTATCTTCGTCTCCAGTGAACTTGTTTACACCAACGACAATTTTTTCTCCGCTTTCCAATTCCTGGTTGAAACGGTAAGCCGACTTTTGAATTTCTATCTGGACGTAACCTGATTCGATCGCGTTAATCATTCCACCCATTGAATCGATTTTACCGATATAGGTTTCTGCTTCTTTCTCAATCTGATCCGTTAGAGATTCAACATAATAAGAACCGGCAAGCGGATCGATTGTGTTTGTTACCCCACTTTCGTACGCTACAATTTGTTGTGTTCTAAGTGCAATTTTCACAGAATCTTCGGTGGGAAGTGCAAGAGCTTCGTCACGTGAATTTGTATGAAGACTTTGTGTTCCGCCGAGAACCGCTGCGAGCGTTTGAATGGTAACACGAACAATGTTGTTGTCGATTTGTTGAGCAGTCAAAGTTGAACCGGCAGTTTGAGAATGGAAACGAAGCATCATCGATTTATCTTTCTTTGCACCGAATCTTTCTTTCATTATACGCGCCCACAATCTTCTTGCTGCCCTGAATTTTGCAACTTCCTCCAATAGATCATTATGTGAATTGAAAAAGAAGGAGAGTTGTCCGGCAAAGTCGTCCACGTTCAAACCTGCTTTAACTGCAGTATTAACATATTCGATTCCGTCTGCAAGAGTAAAGCCAACTTCCTGCGCCGCAGTGGAACCTGCTTCTCTAATATGGTAACCTGAAATCGAAATGGTATTCCACTTTGGAACTTCTTTCGAGCAGAACTCAAAAATGTTTGTAATCAATCTCATAGAGGGTTTCGGCGGGAAGATGTAAGTCCCTCGAGCAACGTATTCTTTCAAAATATCGTTTTGGATTGTTCCGCTAATTTTGTTTCTCGCAATCCCTTTCTTTTCGGCAGCGGCTATGTACATCGCTAATAAAATAGAAGCGGGTGCGTTTATAGTCATTGATGTAGATACTTTGTCAAGAGGGATCTGATCGAATAAAATTTCCATGTCTGCAAGAGTATCGATTGCAACGCCTACTTTGCCAACCTCGCCTAAAGCCATCGGGTCGTCGCTGTCGTAACCGATTTGAGTTGGAAGATCGAACGCGACGGATAAACCCATTTGACCTTGAGAGAGAAGATATCGGTATCTCTCGTTTGATTTTTTCGCATTACCGAACCCGGCATATTGACGCATCGTCCATAACCTACCGCGGTACATTGTGGGTTGAATTCCCCTTGTGAATGGATACTGCCCC
>CAZRIQ010000299.1:0-3737 GCA_964600175.1 uncultured Melioribacter sp.
CCCCTTTTATATCGGTTTCAAGATCATCACCGAGCATAATAAAACCGTCCTCTGCCCCGGCACCTAATACTTTCAACGCAGTTTTGAAATACAACGGCGAAGGCTTACCAATTAATGTAGCCCTTTTATCTACAGCATATTCAATTGCTTTTACAAACGGACCGGCATCAAGCAGAAGACCGTCTTCTTTAGTTTTCCAAAACTTATTCAGTTGAAGCGCAAGCAAGTCGGAACCATTAAGCACTTTAAGAAATATTTCGTTCAGAATTTTGAAGTCCCACTTCTTACCGAGGTCACCGATAACAATCGCTTCCGGCTCGGCATCATTTATCAATTCTTTGAAAATTGATTTAACATTCTCTTCACAATAAACCGAAATTCGTTTGTACCTTTCTTTTGCATAAATTAATGCTGCGTCCGGAGTTGTAATTACCGGTATTTTACATGGAATTGATTGACGCACAAAGAAATTTTTTACATCCGTAGAAGTAGAAAGAGTTGAATTGCTCAGAATGCACGCGGGTCGCTTCGACGCTTCAAGAAACTCGAAAAATTCTTTTAAGTAGGGTGCGGGTTCTTTCCCTATTCTTAAGACACCGTCCAGGTCAATCAGTAGAGGTTTCATCTACGATTCAATTCCCTTTCTTGCCAAAATTCCTTTCTCATAATAATGTTTTACTTCTTTCATCTCCGTAACTAGATCGGCTTTGTCGATCAATTCCCGCGGACAATACCTGCCGGTTAAAATCAATTCTACATTTGCCGGTTTCTCCTCAATCAAAGGAAGAACATCCTCTACCGTCAACATACCGAAATAAATTGAAACACATACTTCGTCTAAAATAATCAAATCATATTCGCCGTTCAGCATTTTCACTTTTGCTTTTTCGATACCCGACTTCGCTTTCTCAATTTCCTCTCGAGATGGTTTTTCTTTCTTATATACAAAATTGTCCTTGCCGATTTGCTCAATGGTAATTAATGAAGACAAATTTTTCAAACTTTCGAGTTCGCTGTAAGGGAACTCTTTCATGAATTGAATGATGTAAGATTTGAGTCCGGCACCTGCGGCTCTAACCGCTTGACCTATTGCAGCAGTTGTTTTTCCTTTTCCATTGCCGGTATATATTTGAACAAAACCTTCCTTAAGTTTTCCACTCATATTTTATGCTTTGATTCTTCATGGTCGGCGGTCAACTTTCTCGTCTCAACCTTTTTTATAATGTTCATACGTTCTTCGTCGCTTAAAGAGGGCCATCTAATTATTTCATCCATCGTACGGAAACAACCTTTGCAAATATTACTTTTGGGATCGACCACACAATCCCCGTTACATGGTGAAATTGTATTTGAAATGTGAACTGTATCCATATAATTTAGTCGATAAAATGATTTGTTCTCCTATTAAATTAAAATTAGTAAATGAACAATTCAACATCCGATAGACAACTTTTTTATAAAAAGGACGCCAAAAAGTGCGTCCATTATTTCGAAAATAGACTTAAATCAGCTATTCCGATAATTTCCCGGTTTCCAATTCGTTGACTAACCGATCCGTTTTGTAAATATATTTTAGAGCCTGAAGCAGTCCTTTGGAATCACTCCCGACAGCCCTATTATTTTGTTCGAGGAAAATAAAATCGCCGGCAAGACTTTCCATATTGCCATCGTGAATTACGCCGATTACTTCCTTCTTCTCATTTATTGCCGAACTTCCCGAATTGCCGCCGACAATATCATTCGTAGATGCAAAACCGACCGGCGTTGACAGATCAAATCCTTCGGGAATTTTTTGCCAACGCGGATGAAGTCCCCACGGGTATTCTTTTTTACCAAACGAATACCACCTATCCCATAATCCGAAAAAAGTCGTTTTGCCCGGAGCTATTGTTCCGTTATATTCATAACCTTGAATTCTTCCGTCGGAAATTCTTAATGTGCTTGTAGCATCCGGCGGAATTTGATCTCCGTAAACAGCAAACGTAACTTCTCCCAAAAGTTGATTCAATACCTGGAGTGAAGTACTAACTTCGGTAATTTTATCTTTCAACTCGCTTACCGTGTCTCTTGTGTGCATGATAAAAGAGATGAAGGGATCGTCGGAGTTCAGAATTTCATCCGGCGGCTTCTTAATAAATTCATCAAACTTTTCTTTTGTAGTGATATTTGATCTTGCAATCACATCTGCTGCTGCTTCGTCACCGGTTTTTCCACTGCAATAACTTTTGAGTACCGAATCATCTTCGCCGAGAATTCCTACCATATAATTTATTTGGGCTCTCACAAGATTCTGCTGCAGCTCCTCATCTACATCTTTAGGAAAGATACCCGCCAGAGTTTCCTGGAGTTTGTCGCCTTTATACATTTCATTTCGTTGATCCTCCGGTAATTTCATTTGTTCGGCATAATCAATTAACGATTGTGCGATCGAAATGTATTCGGGTCCCCCGTACCTTTGAATTGAATACGCTATATACTCATCTACATAATTCCTGTACTCATCAATATTATTTTTGATTGCTGTCCAAACGTATCCGTACTTTTCCTTCAATTCCGGATTTGCATCTACTTTATTTCGCAAGGTTTTCTCAAAATCTTTTTTCTTCGCCATTATGTAATCATCACATAAAGCCATATAACTGCCGGCATACGACTTTCTTGCATTCCCGACACTCATGACGCTGTTCAACAATTCGGAATGTCTTTCGGGGTGTTTCATAAACAATTCATAATAGACTTTATACAATTCGTTGAAACGCAGAAGAACATACTTGTAAGTTTTATCTCTTAAAAATTCCAATTCGGAAACCGAGTTTATTCTTTGCGTGCTTCCCGGTCTGCCAATAACAAATATCGGTTCACCTTCTTCCGCACCTTCTTTACTCCATTTGAAGTAGTGATCATTCTTAATCGGTTTTCCGTTTTCATCATAAGCACGGAAAAACATAAAATCCAATTCATATCGAGGATAGGTAAAGTTATCCCAATCCCAGCCGGTACATGCGATTTGAAAATCCGGAGCCATTACAAGTCTAATGTCGGTATATCTCTTATATCCGTATAAAGAAAATTTCCCGCCGTTATAAAGCTGAACAACGCTGCACGTCAGCCCGGTTTCTTTGTTGTACTCAGCGGTAAGTTCCTTAATCTTTTTGTTCCGGTTCTCAATTTTCTCTTCATCTGTATTGCCGCTGTTCATTGCTTTTAAAACTTCACTTGTTACATCCCGGATGAGTTTTAGCTGGTCTACATAAAGTCCCGGAATTTTAATTTCATCTTCCAATTTTTCAGCATAGAATCCGTCCCACAAATAGTCTTTTCCTTTCGGAGATATACTAGGCAAGTATCCCCTTCCGCAATGGTGATTAGTCATTATTAAACCGTCTGCTGAAACAAACGCTGCCGAACAAAAGCTGCTGAATTGTAAAGCCGACATTCGGACGTCATCAAGCCATTCCCGTGTAGGTTTAAACCCATATTCCTGTTCAAATTTTTCAACAGGTACATCGTCGAATGTCCACATTTTTCCCATTTCATCGAGTGAAAACTTGACTTTGGAAAGATCGACAGGTTCATAAATACTCTGTGATTTAACGGAAATATTAAATACGAAAACAAATGAAGTGAACAAAAGGAATAAAGTTCTGGTCAACCTTAACATTTTCATTTTACCACCGGTTTATTAAAAAAACGAAGGGTTGTTCCGCAATTAGACGAAACAACCCTTCTAAAATACT
>CAZRIQ010000300.1:0-882 GCA_964600175.1 uncultured Melioribacter sp.
ACTATCCCGATCACAAAGAAAATCGAAGGGAACTTTGAACCGGATTCGGAGCCACAACAAGAATCGAATAAAAAGAAATTGCTAGTTGAGAATATTAAAGATATGCCTAAGAGGGAAATAATTTCCGCCACAAAGGTTTCTATATTTTCCCAATGCCCGGTAAAGTACCAATTGACATACGAGTTTGGTTATTCATCAATAATTAAAATGATGAAAAAGTATGTCAACGAATATGATTTTACATATTCCGAGGACGAAGAAACAATTAATTACGCTGATGTAAAGGGAAGAATAATTCACAAGATATTGGAAAAAGAAATTCCATCGGAAAAGTTTTCAATTAATATAAACTACCTTTTATCGCTGGAAGAAGAGTTAAAAGATGAACCGGATGAACGGGAAAAATTATCGAAAGAGATTTTACATAATCTTAACGGGTTTATCAAATCGAAAACATTTTTATATTTACAAGGATTTGCTAGTTATAAGAATGAGTTTGAGATTTATGCCGAAGATGGAGAAAATTATTTGTACGGAATAATTGACAAGCTGATTATCGAAAAAGAAAAGTTGATAATAGTGGATTACAAAACTGATAGGGTAACAAAAGAGACTGTGCCGCAAAAATCATTCGCGTATTTTGTTCAACTGAAATTTTATGCTTATGTTCTTTCAAAATTTTATAATGATATAAATGACTTTGAAATAAAACTGGTATTTATTAGGCTGCCTGATAAAACGGTTGTCAAAAGTATTAAGCGAAGCGAACTAGTAACCTTCGGCAAAGAATTACAAGAGATGATCAAACAAATGCACGAGGGTAATTTCAAACAGAATATAAATCATTGTTGGAAAAGGTAATTGAGCTTGCTCTGGGCAATT
>CAZRIQ010000300.1:892-3724 GCA_964600175.1 uncultured Melioribacter sp.
ATAAATCATTGTTCTAATTGTCAATTTGCATTAAGGGATAATCAATGCGTAACAAATTTTATATAAAAGTATCCGCTGTAATTTTCATAACCTTTGTTTTGAGTTCCTGTACTAAAGTAATTTACAATGTTCCGCTCTACGAACTTCCGGTGGATTGGGAACGCGTCTCTGCAAGAGATTCAACGATTGAATATTACTCCCAATTTCTAAAAGGTAAAAAAATATTTATCGATCCGGGTCATGGCGGTGAAGATAGAAGGAATACAAGCTATGATGGCAAGATAGTCGAAGCAGATGTCAATTTGCACGTAGCGCTTTACTTGAAAGAATATTTAGTCCAAGCCGGAGCTGAAGTTGCGATGAGCCGGGAGACAGATAAGACGGTTGATCTCGGTTATCGATCTGTCTTGGCAAACAAAAGCGGGGCTGATATTTTTATCAGCATTCATCACAACGCGCCTGGTAAAAGTGAGGATACCTGGACGAATTACACTTCGACATATTACCACGCAACTGATAAAGACTATGAACACGAACCGTGTAATCACGACATTGCAAAGTACGTTGAAAGAGATCTGAGTTATGTGATGAGAAATTCCAGCGGGCTCGGTTCCTTTGATGGGACTTATTCAGATTACCGAATTTACCCAGGCGAAGGTTTTTCAGTTTTGCGAAAGACAAAAATTCCCGCTGTGCTTGTAGAATGTTCATTTCATACAAACAGATTTGAAGTGTTGAGACTGAACGACGAAGTGTTCAACCGGATCGAAGCGTGGGGAATTTTTAGAGGACTCGGGAAATTTTTTAGAGCCGGGATTCCTAAAATTGAAGATTATTATGAAGATTCGGTTGTTGTTAATCCGCAAGACAAATTGAATTTTTTACTGACCGACAATTCCGGGATAGATTCGAGTTCCATTCAAGTTTATTATGATAGAAAAGAAATCCCGTTTGATTACGATTCCGAAACCGGCTGTCTTGATGTTTCAATTCCAACTAAAGAAAAAGGAGAGCATTCTTTAAGAATTATCTGTGCAAATAAAAACGGAAACCATTCGTTTCCGTTCTACATGAAAATAATTTTTAATTGATAAAAAATATAACTTATATTAAAAATCATTAACTTTACTCCCCGTAAAAATTCGACGGATTATTTTTATCGTAACTTTGTATTAAAAAGATGGGGGCTTTATGAAAGCAAATCAAATTAAAATAATTACGAGGTTCATTTTAATGGGAATTATTAGTGTGTTTTGGAATCAATCGGTTGCTGCGCAGGAAAGCGGAAGCGAGCTTCCTACAAGAGATAAGATAGAAACAAAATACAAATGGAATTTAACCGACATTTATGCTAACGATGACCAATGGGAAAAGGATTTCAAGTGGCTGGAAAATGCCGCCGGCGAATACAAAAAATATGAAGGTAAGTTGGGTGAATCTGCCCAGATGCTGAAAGATTGCATAAAGCTCGATGAAGAAGTCGGAACAAAGTTGAGCCAGGCTTACAACTATGCATCGATGGCAAAAGATCTTGATTTGAACGACGTGAGATACCAGGGAATGCAGGATAGAATTTCATCATTGGCATCCAATCTTTCTGCGGCAAGTGCTTTTATGCGGCCGGAAATTTTGAATATTCCCGAAGAAAAGCTTTGGAAGTTTGTTGACAGCGAGCCGGAATTGAAAGTATACAAGCACTATTTTGAAAATATTTTGAGGATGAAACCTCACACGTTGAGTACGGATGAAGAAGAACTCCTTGCTCTTGCTTCTCCTGTCGAAGAAGTTCCGTATTCGGTTTTCGGATATTTTTCAAATGCCGATATCCAGTTCCCGGTTGTAAAAGATGAAAAGGGGAACGATGTAAAAATTTCTCACGGAAGATATTATGCGGCACTTGAATCGAGCGATCGATCTTATAGGGAAAGAGTCTACAAGGGATTTTATAAGCCATTCATGGAATACAAGAACACTCTAAGTGCCTTGTTTACCGGAAACATAAAAGGACTGATGTTCAATGCGAAGGCGAGAAAATATAAGTCGACGAGAGAAGCAGCATTGACGCCGAACAATATACCTGTTTCCGTATATGATAATCTGGTAAATACGGTTAATGAGAATATGGAACCGATGCATCGATGGGCTGAATTGAAAAAGAAAATTTTGAAGCTTCCTGATTTTCATCCGTATGATTCATACGTAACATTGTTTCCCGGTGTTCGTAAAGAGTATACTTATGAAGAAGGAAAGGCTCTTTGTTTGGAAGCTCTCAAACCTCTCGGCGATGATTACATCAACAATTTGAAAACTGCTTTCGACAACATGTGGGTAGACGTTTACGAAACAAAGGGTAAAAGGAGCGGTGCATATTCTTCGGGGACGATTATAGGCGTTCATCCGTATGTGCTTTTGAACTGGAATAATACGATGGATGATGTTTATACGCTTGCTCACGAGATGGGGCATAACATGCATTCGTATTATACCGAAAAGAACCAGCCGTATCCTTATGCCGATTATTCTATTTTTGTTGCCGAAGTTGCATCAACAATGAACGAAGCCTTGCTGCTTGATTATATGATTGAACATGCGCAGACGAAAGAAGAAAAGATGGCGTTGATAGAAAAGAATTTGAACAATATATCTACTACTTTTTATAGGCAGACGAATTTTGCCGAAATGGAAGAAACTGCAAATGAAATGATGGAAAAAGGCGAGTCGCTTACGCCGGATAAATTGTGCAAGGTCAACGGCGATATGTATCAAAAATATTGGGGACCGGCAATGACGGTCGATGAAGAGGAATCTTATTCATGGGCGAGGATTCCTCAT
>CAZRIQ010000301.1:0-498 GCA_964600175.1 uncultured Melioribacter sp.
CAATTACTTTACATCCGAGTTCTTTCAATAATTGCGGCATCGAGTATGCCCCGGCTCCGTTCACACAATCGAGCAGCACTTTGAATTTTCTTTTTTTAATCTTTTTGGTGTGAACGTAATTCATTTTTAAGACTAAATCTATATGATTTTCCAAACCCTTTTTGTAATGCGTCAACTTACCGAGTTTATTCCATGAAGAAAATTTTGTTTGAGCCGAATCAAGAAGAGAGAGCATTTTTTGGTTTTCTTCCGGACTCATAAATTCGCCTTTGCGGTTCAAGAGCTTCAAGGCATTCCATTCATTCGGATTGTGGCTTGCCGAGACTTGAATCCCTCCGGCGGCTTTCAAATTCTTCACGTTGAATAAAATAGTAGGTGTCGGACAAATCCCGAGATCGATTACATCGTTACCTTTTGCAAGCAAAGTCCCGACTACAATACTCTTTACCGTTTCACCGGAGATTCTTCCGTCCGAACCGACTACAATTTTTCCCTTGC
>CAZRIQ010000301.1:508-3719 GCA_964600175.1 uncultured Melioribacter sp.
ATATTTTACGAGTACATTCGGATCCAATCCATCTCCTACAACTCCTCTTATTCCCGAAACACTTACCATCAAAGGGGACATTTGTCCTCCGTATTAATTCTTAAACTACAAAGATACCCGTCTTTTGAACAGACAGGTCTTTTTGTAACTGCAATTTAGTATTTTTGCAGAAAAATTTTCCAAATGACTGATATTACGGACAAAATAAAAAGAGTAAACAAGTTACTCATCAAAAAATTCGGAGTACCTAAAAGAGCGGCAAAACTGCCAAACCCGGTCGATCTTTTGATAGCAACAATTCTCTCCCAGAACACTAACGATAACAATTCCTACAAAGCGTTCCAAAATCTGAAAAACAAGTATCCTTCATGGGAAGATTTGCAATCGGTAAAAAGAACAACGATTGAAAAATTAATACGCGTTGCCGGTTTGGGAGAACAAAAATCATTTGCCATTAAAAGCTTCATTTCCGGTATTATCGAACAAAAAGGAAAAGTTTCTCTTCAATATTTGAAAAATTTACCTGACGAAGAGGCAATCATAGAATTAACCGGTTATAAAGGCGTCGGCGTTAAAACTGCAAGCTGCGTTTTGTTGTTTGCTATGGGCAGAAATGTTTGTCCGGTAGATACTCACGTTCACAGAACTGCAAATAGAATAGGTCTTGTAGCTACGGCAACGCCCAATAAAACGTTTGGTTTGTTAAATCAAGATTTGCCTGAAGGTGTTGCTCATTCTTTTCATACGAATCTAATAAGGCTGGGAAGAGAGATTTGCAAACCTAAAAACCCGAGCTGCGGAATCTGTCCTTTGAAGTCTATTTGTAATTACGGTTTAAAAAATTTGAGCAACAAAAAAGAAAACAGAAAAAGAGATTTCATGTTATTGGATAATGTGTAATTAGAATTTACCCACCGAAGTTCTGCTTTTTGAATGTAGGCGGGAGTTGTTTTAAAACGGTATTTAATTCTTAACTCAAAATTCAAAACTGTTAATTGTTAGTATGTGGATACTCTTTGCAACTCTAAATCCTATTTCCGAAAGTTTCCGGAGCTTGTTCGTTAAAAAAGCATCGAAGGAATTTGATCCCGTTATCATTGCGTGGTTCAACAATATGCTTCCGCTGCTTGTATTTGTTCCTCTTTTGTTTTTTGTGCCAATCTCACTTAACAAAGAATATCTTTTAAGTCTATGCGTTACTTCTTCAATCAATGTAGCCGCAACAATTTTATATATGAACGCCATATCGCACGGTGATATTTCCAAAGTAATGCCGATGCTAAGTTTCACACCATTGTTTTTACTTTTTATCGAACCGATGATTCTCGGCGAACAGCCGCATCTGTTCGGTATCATCGGTGTAATTTTAATCGTGATCGGTTCTTATCTTCTTAATCTTGATAACAAGGGCGGAACGCTGCTTACACCGTTCAAAGAATTATTTAGGAACAAAGGAACCAGGCTAATGTTTTTCGTGGCTGTCTTGTGGAGCGTATCGGCGAACTTCGACAAAATTTGTATAAATCATTCATCGGTTTACCAGCATATAATTTTCATGAACCTCTTTATCTTTATTTGCATTTCAATCATCGTACTGATTTTCAAAAGAGACAAAGTTCCTCCATTCAAATTACAAACCACCAAAAATCTATTCAGCGTCAGTGCTTTCACGGTCGGTACATTTATTTTTCACATGGCAGCTCTATCGATGACGTACGTCGTCTACGTAGTTGCAATGAAAAGAATGACCGGTATTTTCTCCGTTTTAGTCGGTGCAAGTTTCTTAAAAGAAGCGAATTGGAAAGAAAGACTGCTCGGTTCCTCTATAATGTTCTTAGGGGTTCTTTTTATCGTGTTTTTCGAATAATCGGAGCTTAAGTTTCTTTTAAGACTGCATATAATTATATTTAGGACAGCAATTCGAATACTGTATTTTTAAGAAAAAGTATGCCGAAAAGCTATGAAATAGCTGTTTTAGGAGGCGGACCCGGCGGTTATATAGCTGCAATTAGGGCTGGTCAGTTTGGTTTCAAGACTGTTGTAATTGATAAGGGTAAACTGGGCGGAATCTGCTTGAATTGTGGGTGGAAATAATTACAAAAGTGATATTCTATGGTTAGACAACTGACATATTGTGATCTCGGTTTGATCAAGTATGAAGATGCTTGGAATCTGCAGAAGGAAATTTTTGATCTGAGACTTCACAACGAAATTGACGATGTTCTCTTTTTACTTGAGCATTCGCACACGTATACTTTGGGAAAAGTTGCGGATAAAAATAACCTTATTGGCTCACAGAACTTTTTAGACGAAAACAACATTTCTGTTTTTGAAATCGACCGCGGCGGCGATATAACTTATCACGGACCCGGGCAAATAGTCGGTTACCCGATAATAGATCTCAAAAATTGGAAGCAGGACACGCATCAATATTTACGCGGACTTGAAGAAGTATTGATCCGTACTTGTTCACATTACGGCATCGAGAGCGGTCGAAATCCAAAATATACCGGTGTGTGGATAGGAAATCGCAAAATAGCAGCGATCGGTATCAAAGTAAGCAGATGGATTACCATGCACGGATTTGCATTTAATGTTAATACGGATTTATCTTTCTTCAACGGTATTGTTCCTTGCGGAATTAAGGATAAGGATGTCACTTCATTGAAGAAGGAATTAGGAAACGAAATTGACATAAGCGAAGTAAAAGAAGTGTTATTAGAAAAATTTGTTGAAGTATTTGGATACGATGGGCATAGCAATAAAAAGATCGATGAAATGAAAATTACTTCCATTCATGATCATTAATTTTTGGGAGAAAAATGGCTAAGAACGGAAAGATAGATTCTGCGAATCAAGTTATAGAGAAAGAAAATATTGGGAATCCACCACTTCGTGGAAAGACTCCTACAGGGAAGATAGATTCGTTCGGCGGTTTAACGAAAAAAGAATTAATGAATGCTTTACGATTGATGTATCTTTCGCGTCAGATGGATTTAAAGCAGATGAATTTGTTGAAGCAGGGAAAAGCATTTTTCCACATTCCCGGTGCGGGACACGAAGCGACCCAGGTTGCTTTTGGTCTTGCAATGAAACGGGGAGTCGATTGGGCATTCCCTTATTATCGTGATATGGCTTTCATGCTTGCATTAGGAATGAAACCCGAACAAATCTGGCTTCACATGCTGGCTAAGGAGGACGATCCATTATG
>CAZRIQ010000302.1:0-3713 GCA_964600175.1 uncultured Melioribacter sp.
GATAGGGGAAATTCAAAAAATCATTGAGACCAATTTGCTGGGTTCGATTTATACGATAAAAGCTGTTCTGCCCGGAATGATTAAAAGCAACGGGGGAACGATAATTAATATTTTGTCTTTTGTTACTCAGAAAGTTTTTACAAGAAGCAGTGCTTATTCCGCCTCAAAACATGGACTGCTGGCGTATTCAAAAGTTTTACGGGAAGAAGTACGAGATAATAATATTAGAATAATTGATGTGATGCCCGGCTCAACAAAAACTCCAATGTGGTCGAATAGTGTACTTGAAAAATATTCAGAGAGAATGATGTCTCCGAATGACATTGCGAAAACAGTGTATGATGTATTTTCGGTAAATACAAACATGGTTGTAGAAGAAATAGTAATGAGACCGATGAAAGGTGATTTATAATGGATACTCCCATCGAACCGAAAGATATGAACAGGATTTTAAGTTCTTCCGCCATAGCCGAACCCGTTATGGCAATAATTAGTCTTCCGGTTAATGCTCTTATAAGCGAAATCGATATCCGTCCTACAAATCCTGCAAAGTAAAGTATTTAAAACTAGAAACCCCGGCGAGGGAACCGGGGTTTCCGTGGTGTGTGAGAAGATAAGAAGTTTTAGTCTTCTCCGAAAAACTCATCATCAAGTGAGGGGAGCATTCCTAGTTGTTTAAACTGGTTATCATTGTCAAAATTCTGCATTCCAGGTTGATCTTCATTATAGTAAAATTGGTTCATTCCCATTTGGCGCTGCCGATTGTTAAACCTCTGCATTCTAAATGGACGTTGCTGATTATTGAATCTCTGCATGAAACGTCCCCTTATACCGGCTCTGTCGCCGCCGAGCATCATACCGAAATGTTTAGTTAATGTTTCTTTTTGGTCGGCATTGAGTATCTTATAAAATGCAAGCCAAGATTTTATTCTTTCTGATCTTAACTCACCCTGTAATTTGCTGCTGGCATCGGTTAGTTTAAGAATCTGGCTTTCATCGAAATTATTATCGTGTATCATTTTTCCAACTTCGAGCCTGTTCTTTTGGATATTTGCCCTGGCATCAATTGCTTTTTCCCTTTGGTTGAACATGATATCGTGGAACTGTTTTTCCTGATCAGACGTTAAGTTTAGTAGTTGTACCAAGCCCCTCCCCATTTTTGGCTTTTGTCTGGTAGAGTTATTTGGTTGTGCATTTGTAAGACTAAAGCTGCAAAGTCCGAATGCAAGCAAGAATACAAGCATCTTTTTCATTTTGAACTCCTTTTCTATTAGTGATTTATTCATTCGGTAATTTGACAACCTGTAGTTAGGGAGAGGTTTAATTAGGTAATGATTTAAACCGTTAATTAACTTATTTTGTCAAACGTATTGAACATAAATTTACCAATGGCAGAATTAGATAACGATTTTGAACTTGTAAGAAGTTTTAATGAAGGTAATGAAAGTGCTTTTAATAGTATCGTTAGGAAGTATCAACAGAGAATTTATTGGCATGCAAGAAGAATGCTTGGCAATCACCTGGATGCCGATGAAGTTACGCAACAGGTAATAATTGTTCTTTATAACAAGCTGAAGACTTTTAATTTTCAGTCCGGGCTCTACACATGGATTTACAGGATTGTAAATACGAGAAGTCTTAACGAGATTAAAAAAAACCAGGTGAAGAAGTTTTTCAATCTGGATGATGTACAGGAAAATGAATTATCTTTCGATAGGGATATTGTTGAGGATATTTCGAACAAGCAAAAATTGGAGAAAGTGAAAAAACTATTGCAGAAATTACCGGTAAAACAGAGAGAAGTTTTTATTATGAGAACATTCGATGAATTGACATATGATGAGATTTCGAAAATTACCGGCAAAAGTGTGGGAGGATTGAAAGCGAACTACTTTCATGCTCTCAAAAAATTAACGGAGATGATGGGCGATGAAGAATAACGAAACTATCTTAAAATATTTGAGCGGTCTAATGGATGAGACCGAAAAAACCAGGTTCGAAAAGGAACTTGAAAATTCTTCTGTACTGTATGATGAATATGCTAAAATTAAACAGCATTTGGGCAATTTGAAAAATGCAGGAGAAGCGAAGGTTAATTCTTCATACTTTAATAATTTACTGCCCAACGTGAGGGAGAGAATTGAACGGAAGAAGAAATACCGTTATTTAAGAAGGACAGTTTATGCAGTTCCTGCATTGGCTGCTCTATTAGTTATGTTCCTTATGTATTCTCCGAATAAAAACGGCGATGTTTCCATAACTGATATGGTTAACGATATTGTAACTAAAGTAGATCAGAACGAGGTTGCCGGCAGGTATATGAATTTAAATAATGATTTCAGCGACTACGATCTTTATCAGCCTGCAAATCCTTTTGAAGTTGAAATACCGTCCGGGTGGGAAAAGAGTGCGGAGTCGTACTATTTAAGCAACCAGGTACGTTATAATGATGACTATAACCTCCTGGAAAATTTGAGTGATAAAGAGTTGGAACAAGTTTATAATGATTTATCAAAAATTAACATATAAAAAGGTGAAGCAATGAAGAAAATATCGGTAATAATTTTGCTTTTACTTTTTACGGGAATTGTAACAGCCCAACAGCGTAAACATATGATGAGGAATATGGATTTTACCAAGATAGAACAGTTGGAAAAAGCAAAATTAATTGAAGCCTTAAATTTGGATGAGAATACTGCTATCAGGTTCTTTGCAAGAAGAAATGAGAACCAGGAAAGTATGCGCAAATTGTTCGACCAAAGGGATAAAATACTTACGGAGTTGGAGGATAACTTCAAATCAAATACGAAAAACTCCGACAGTTATTATAAGAAAACCATCGAAACACTTTTGAAGATCGACTCCGACATCGTTAAAACGAAACGGTCTTTCATCAATTCGCTGAAGGATATATTGTCTGAGGAACAAATTGTAAAGTTCATGACCTTTGAGTTTAGTTTCAGGAAGGGATTAAGAGAATCTTTAATGAGGCAGAGAGATGACGCCGGACCGCCGGCTCCTCCTGATGATAATTAATCTTTTATAAAGATCAAGCTTTTTAAATTTTATCTGTAAGATTACATTTCTGGTATTGCATTTTTTTACATCCGAATATATCTTGTAACACATTTTTCGCGGAAGTGGTGAAATTTGGTATACACGCTACTTTGAGGGGGTAGTGCCCGTTAGGGCGTGCGGGTTCGAGTCCCGCCTTCCGCACCATTTCACGGAATAACAAAAGAAGGAAAAGGCATGAAAAAATTCTTGTATCTTGTTATGGCATTCTTTTTACTGACAGTTGGTTTTGAATTACACGCCCAGAAAGACGATATGGATCCGGATGCTGCTAAAGCTTATAATGAAGGCAACAGTCAACTTAAAGCAGGCAATTACGACGGAGCCGTAAAGCAATACGATATGGCTTTAAAAACTTCCAAAGATTACCGCATATACTACCAGAAGGGTATCGCTTTGAAAAAGGAAGGCAAATTATCCGATGCCGAAGAATCTTTCAAATCTGCAGCCCAGAGTAATCCAAATTTTGATATTACTTATAACGGCTTGGGTGGTATTTATTTCGAGGAAGGTAAGTTCTTAGAAGCTGCCGAAGCATTTAAAAAATTCGGCGAGCTTACTAAACAAAAAACCATGAAAGATAAAGCAAACGAGTATGCTGCAAGGGCTTACGCTAAACTTGCCGAAAATATGAAAAG
>CAZRIQ010000303.1:0-1288 GCA_964600175.1 uncultured Melioribacter sp.
GGGAACAGTTTCGGAATGGCTTGAAGAACAAAACGAAAACGCAAAATTTTATATCGGCTTTCCCATTCATTCACACGAAGGCAGAACAGTAAAAGACGAAATCAACCTTTTAAAGAAAAAAGGATTCTTCCGAGTCTATAAAGACGGACAATTAATCGATCTGAACGAATCCAAATTGGTACTAAAAAATAAAGAAGGAATTACGGTTGTCATCGACCGGTTCAAAATCAAAAAAGGAAAAGTAAGAGAAACAATTGCCGATTCTATAGAGACAACTTTCAAAGAAGGCGAAGGCAGGCTTTCAATAATAAATGCAGATACAAATGAGAAAAAAGATTTCACAAAATTTTATGAATGCTGTGGAATTCGATACGAGGAACCGGAACCGAGATTCTTCTCATTCAATAATCCGTTTGGTGCGTGCCCGGTCTGCCAGGGTTTTGGAAGAACAATGGGATATGAACTTGACCTGATTGTTCCGAATCCGAACCTCAGTATTATGGACGGTGCAATTGCTCCGTGGCGTACGGCAAAGTACAGCAAATACTTACGGGACTTAATCCGTGCAGCAAAAGGAAGAATTCCACTCGATGTTCCCTTCAAACGTTTGACCGAAGAACAAGTAATTATGATAAGAGAGGGCTTTGACGGGTTTGCAGGTTTCAACGGCTTCTTCGAATACCTCGAAGAAAAAACATACAAGATGCATATCAGGATTTTGCTGAGTAGATACCGCGGATACACAACATGCTCTGCATGCAAAGGTTCAAGACTGCGTCGAGAGGCACTTCAAGTTAAGGTTGGCAGTTTGTCGATTCACGATATAATCACTATGTCGATTGAGAGGTCGCTAGAATTTTTCAAACAACTTGAACTGAGCAATTATGAAAAAGAAATAGGTCAAAGAATTTATGATGAAATTGTAGAGAGACTAACTTTTCTAAACGAAGTAGGTTTAGGCTATCTGACTTTAGACAGGCTCAGCAGTACTCTTTCAGGCGGTGAAACACAAAGAATTAATCTGGCTACTTCGCTTGGTTCGGCACTAATGGGAACACTTTACGTTTTGGACGAACCAAGCATCGGTCTTCATCCGCGCGACAATTCGAGATTGATCAACATACTAAAATCGCTGCGTGACATTGGCAACACGGTTCTTGTAGTTGAACATGATGCCGAAATGATGCGAGAAGCCGATTTAATTTTTGATATGGGTCCAAGAGCCGGCTTGAACGGCGGGGAAATAATTGCCACCGGACCATTTCAAGAAATAGTTAAAAACGAAAAG
>CAZRIQ010000303.1:1298-3703 GCA_964600175.1 uncultured Melioribacter sp.
CTATCGGGAAAATTAAACATTCCCCTTCCATCTTTAAGGAACAAAAAGAAAACGGAGACAATCAAAGTTACCGGTGCAAAAGAAAATAATCTTAAAAATATTACTGTCGAATTTCCACTAAAGAAATTTGTTGTGATTAGCGGTGTAAGCGGTTCCGGAAAAAGTACGTTAATACACGATGTCCTTTACGGCGGAATTGTAAAAACACTCGGCGGTAATCCTCCAAAACTCGGTAAATATGCTTCCATCGAAGGAACAAAGTACATCGACGAAGTCGAAATTGTAGATCAATCTCCAATCGGAAAATCACCGAGATCAAATCCGATCAGTTATGTAAAAGGGTATGAACATATTAGAGAACTGTTTGCATCGACTTCGCAGGCACGGTCGCGAGGATATAAACCGGGCTACTTTTCATTTAACGTTCCCGGCGGAAGATGCGAGACATGCCAGGGCGAAGGCTATGTAAAAATTGAAATGCAGTTCCTCGCCGATCTTTATCTTGAATGCGAAGACTGTAAAGGAACACGTTTCAAAAAAGAGCTTCGCGATGTAACATACCGCAGCAAAAACATCGTCGATGTTCTGAACATGACGGTTGATGAAGCTCTAAAATTCTTTACCGACCAAAATAAGAAAATTGAAAACTCACTCCAGGTACTTTCAGATGTAGGATTAGGATATATAAAACTCGGACAGCCATCGAATACACTTTCGGGCGGCGAAGCTCAAAGAATAAAACTGGCACTCCATTTAAGTGCACAGAAAAAAAACAGACATACGCTTTTCATTTTTGACGAACCGACTACAGGACTTCATTTCGATGATATAAATAAACTACTGAATTGCTTCAACATGTTGATAGAAACCGGTAACTCGGTTATTATAATTGAGCATAACCTAGATGTAATTAAATGTGCTGACTGGATTATCGATCTCGGTCCGGAAGCCGGAGAAAACGGCGGTGAAATTGTCACAATAGGTATGCCTGAGGAGATTGTGAAAAATGAAAGATCTTATACCGGAAGATTTTTGAAAAACTATTTAAAATAATCTCTTTGTAAGTAAGATAATTTTAAGTTATGGAGTCAATATGCCAATAAAATATTGGTTAGTGAAATCAGAACCGGAAGTCTTTTCAATAGATGATTTGGCAAAAGCTAAGAACAAAACAACTCATTGGGACAGCGTTCGAAATTACCAGGCAAGAAACTTTATACGTGACGAAATGAAAAAAGGCGACAAAGTTTTATTTTACCACAGTAATGTTGATCCGAATATTGTTGCTGGTGTTTGTGAAGTTGTTAAAGAAGGTTACCCGGATTTTACTGCATTCGATCCTGAAGACAAACATTACGATCAGAAAAGTAAGAAGGGAAATCCCACCTGGTTTATGGTTGATATAAAGCTAGTACGGAAATTTAAGCGTCCGGTTACACTAGCAGAAATTAAGCAAAACCCGAAACTGCAAAAGATGAAACTTGTGCAGAGGGGAAACCGTTTATCCGTTATGCCGGTTACAAAAGAAGAATTTGAAGAAATTTTAAGATTAGCCCATTTATAAATATACAGCGTACAAAAAAGAGAAATATTTGGAAAAATTAGATATATGAATTATAATGGATGCAAAAATAAATTCGATGTGAACAAGTACATCGAAAAAATAAAGCGACTTTAACAACAAACTCGAAATTTCAATGACGAAGCAAATTACGGCAACATTCAAAGAAATTATTACCTCTCCCCTCTTTACAATAAATCAGACTCCTATTTCCATTCTTTCGATTGTGATTTTCTTTCTCATCATTCTGTTATTTATAATCTTCGCAAAGTTTTTGAAGAACAGAATCCTTAAAAAAATATTAAGCAAATTCCATCTCGACCACGGGTTACAATTTACTCTTCTTCGGCTGACACAATACATTATCGTTTTTATCGGGCTTGTAGTAGCTCTTCAATTTATAGGAATAAACCTAAGCGGACTCGCAGTAGTACTTGGATTCTTATCTGTCGGTATCGGTTTCGGCCTGCAAAACATCACGTCAAATTTCGTTGCGGGTTTAATTCTTCTTTTTGAAAGACCAATCAAAGTCGGCGACCGCGTAACGGTCGGAGATACGGAAGGCGACGTCATCAACATCAATATACGTTCGACCACAATTCAAACACTTAATAATATTTCTATTATTGTTCCGAATGAACAATTTATTTCCAAATCGGTTATCAACTGGTCGTATGGTGATTCCAAAATACGTGTGGATTTGCCGGTTGGTGTTTCCTACGATTCAGATCTTGATCGAGTAATTAAAGCTCTGAAAGAAGTTGCAACTGAAAATTCAGAAGTGTTAAAATCTCCGGCACCTGATGTGTTGCTAAGTGAATTTGCAGATTCTTCATGGAATATG
>CAZRIQ010000304.1:0-3682 GCA_964600175.1 uncultured Melioribacter sp.
TAACGAACCCGAACCTTTCGCGTACTTTACAATTTCTTTTATCTGATCTTCATTGTAATTCATTTTTTTCAATGCAAGCGGAATTGATTGGTTGATTATCTTAAAGTATCCGCCGCCAGCTAATTTTTTAAACTTAACCAACGCAAAATCCGGTTCGATGCCTGTTGTGTCGCAATCCATTACCAAACCGATTGTACCCGTCGGTGCAATCACCGTAACCTGGGCATTACGATAACCATGCTTTTCTCCAAGTTCGAGAGCCAAATCCGAATCCTCTCTTGCTGCTTTCAATAGATCAGAAGGACAATGTTCGGGATTAATTCCAACTGGGAATATTGTTATATCCTCATACTCTTCCTTAGGAACGTTATACGCAGCACGTCTGTGATTTCTAATAACCTTCAACATACTGTCTTTGTTCACTTCATAATTTGGGAATGTACCCAATTCTTTTGCCATTTCCGCAGATGCAGCATAAGCCCGCATATGCATTATAGCCGAAAGTGCGCCGCAGATTGCATAAGCTTCTTTGCTGTCATATGAAATTCCTTGCCTCATTAGAAGTGATCCTAAGTTTGCATAACCTAAACCAAGTGTTCTAAATTCATAACTTCTCTGTGCAATTGCCTGGCTCGGATACTGTGCCATCAACACACTTATTTCAAGAACAATCGTCCAGAGACGAACCGTGTGACGATAGGCTTCTATGTTAAAAGTTTGATTTTGTTCATCATAAAATTTTACAAGATTCATAGAAGCTAAATTACATGCCGTATCATCTAAAAACATATATTCACTGCACGGATTGGAAGCTCTAATTCTCCCGCTCTCTTTACATGTGTGCCATTCGTTGATCGTAGTATCATATTGAATTCCGGGATCGGCACATGACCAAGCCGCGTAGGAAATATCATCCCATAAGTCGTTTGCTTTTACTGTTTTGCACGCTTTAGGAGTTTTTCCTTCTTTTTCCGCAATTTTCTTCTCAGTTCGCCAGTAAAGATTCCAATCCTGATCATTTATTACAGCATGCATAAACTCGTTCGTTACTCTAACGGAGTTGTTTGAGTTCTGACCGGATACGGTTGCGTAAGC
The DNA here is from genome assembly GCA_964600175.1 of uncultured Melioribacter sp. GTDB lineage: Bacteria > Bacteroidota > Ignavibacteria > Ignavibacteriales > Melioribacteraceae > Pyranulibacter. Next base: position 1,096 of record CAZRIQ010000304.1, read on the forward strand.
ATCGGAATTCCAATCTTCATTATAAATAGGAAACTCGATCGAACGGAAGCCGAGTCTTGCCAGTTTGATAACCCTTTCAATATAATTTTCCGGCACATGAGCCTTACGAGCTTCTAATACTGCCTTTCTCAATCTTAAATTTGTCTTCTTGTTGAACCTGTCGTTCTCAGGATGTTCTTCATAACATGACTTAATAATATTGTTCAAATGATAATTACACAACTTGGAACCCGCTACAAGTGCCGCAACTTTTTGTTCTTCAATTACCTTCCAATTAATGTATTCACGAATGTCGGGATGATCAATATCAAGTGTAACCATTTTGGCAGCGCGACGTGTTGTACCGCCGGATTTAATCGCACCGGCTGATCTATCGCCAATTTTCAGAAACGACATAAGTCCCGAAGATTTACCTCCTCCGCTTAACGGTTCATTCACGCCGCGTAAGTTGGAAAAGTTCGAACCGGTTCCCGAACCATACTTAAACAATCTTGCTTCGCGAACCCACAGGTCCATAATCCCGTTTGGGTTAACAAGATCATCGTTGATCGACTGAATAAAACACGCATGCGGTTGAGGATGTGTATACGCATCTTCGGAAGTTTTCAATTCACTAGTTTGATAATCTACATAGTAGTGACCTTGCGCGGGACCGTTAATTCCGTATGCCCAATTTAAACCTGTATTGAACCACTGCGGGCTGTTAGGCGCTGCAAACTGCTTAGCCAACATGTACATGTGCTCATCATAAAAAGCCTTTGCATCCTCTTCAGAATCGAAGAATCCGGCTTTGAATCCCCAATAAGTCCATGTACCTGCTAATCTATGAAAAACTTGATGAGCGTCTATTTCGGATGTGAACCTCTCTTTTTCCGGAAGCTCTTCAAGCGTCTTGGTATCTGCCGTTGACGGCTGCAACCATTTCGGTATCCCGTTTTCCTTCACCTTTTTTAAAAGTTTTGGAACGCCCGCTTTCCTAAAATACTTTTGAGCCAGGACATCGGTTGCAACTTGAGACCACTCTCTAGGAACTAGAACATCTTCCATCCTAAACACAACTGACCCGTTTGGATTTTTGATTTCGGAAACTCTTTTTACAAATTCAATTGATTCGAGAGGGTCTTTTCCAGGAGAGGTGAACAGTCGATTTATCTTCATTAAGATCTCCAGAGTTGTAAATTGTACTTTCGTGAATTAGAAAAATTTTTCAAAGATACTTCAAACTTGGGAAGACAATTTCCCTTGAGGCAAAAGCAAAATAGTTAAAAATTTTTTTTGAAGCAATCACCTGAGTAAAACTTAATTTGATCACACAATTGTTTTATCAGAATCTCAACGTCAAGATAAAAAAATATTTGTATAATGTAATCAAACTTTTTTTTAAATTTTATTTTATTGATTAAGATCAAAGATATTATGAGGTTTTTTTGAATTTATCACGTTCTGCGGGAATATTACTGCATCCTACTTCCTTTTCTTCTAAGTACGAAGTTGGGGATTTCAATAGAGACACTTACCAATTTGTTGATTTACTTAAGAATATGGACAGGTATTATGGCAAACTCTTCTACTTGAACCAACAGGATATGGTGAATTTATACGGGATCAAATTTCAGAAAGGTTTGTAGAAACGCATAAAAATATGACAGTAATGTACGAACATCCTCCGAACTGAAAAGAAAATAACTTTGATATAAAGTTAAAAATGAACGAAAGGAGACTAAATGTTGAGCTTTTTTAAAGACCTCTTTGATAATGAACCGGGATCAGACAAAAACAGCAGTTATCCCGGATATAATAGGGTTGAAATTGCCACATGTGCCTTATTTCTTGAAGCGGCAAAATCCGATTTCGAATTTTCAGACAAAGAGCACGAAGCCGTAACCGAAATCGTAAAAAACTTGTTCGATCTCTCGGATGAACAAGTTCAGGAATTAGTGAATATTTCCGAAGAAAGATCCGAAAAAAGTGTTAGTCTGTATGACATCACGGATATATTGAACAAAAATTTAACCGATGATGAGAAATTTGAATTGATGAAAAACCTCTGGAAAATTTTACTCGCAGATGAAAAGCTAAGCGGATACGAAGAGCAAATGGCGAGACTTGTAAACAATAATCTAAATCTTTCACACAAAGATTTTATCGCTTCAAAAATAATCGTAAAAAAAGAATTGGGCATTAATGATTAAGCAGCTAACCGTCAATTGCCGACATTCTGCACTCTGCATTCTAAATTCTGCATTCTCATTTAACTAATTCTTTTTCTATTGCCGACGTTATTTCCTTACTATCCGGTACAACTTTACTTCTGAACCTGGCAACGATTGTCCCGTCTCTTGATATCAAGAATTTCTCAAAATTCCATTTTACATCGCCTTTATCTACATTATCGCTATTTATTAAACGAGCATACAAAGGCGACCTCTCGTCGCTGAGGACTTTTATTTTATTAAACAACTTGAAAGTCACACCGTAATTAGTAGTACAAAACTGAGTAATTTCTTTATTGGTACCAGGCTCTTGATGACCAAAATCATTACAAGGAAAAGCAAGAATTTCGAAACCTTTGTCTTTATATTTTTTA
>CAZRIQ010000305.1:0-3681 GCA_964600175.1 uncultured Melioribacter sp.
GCGTTCGCCAACGGATTTACAGTCCGCCCCGGCTCTCCAACTCCGGCGTCCGCCCCTATATTTTACATTATGGATTTTAGTCGAGCTTCAAAAATAGTCGCATTGCTTATAAAATGCAAGAATACTCAATAAATAATTTTTTAGTTCATTAATTAGAAGTTAAAGCTATAAGGAAATTGGAAAGGTCGTTTGTTAATCTAAGCTCATCTGAAATGAGGCAGTAAAATCAGCATATTTTCACAATCAATTACTATACAGAGGTAAAAAGGGCTGTATTGATTCTCTGGAAACAGATACCTCGCACCACAACAAGGGAAAATCAATAACAGCCGCTTTATAGAATAATGTGAACCTACTTTTATATTAGTCCATCATCATACGTAAAAACGACGAACTACCGTCCTCATCGTCAAATTTCTTTTTCTTTTTGTCTTCGTTCTCTTCAAACGCATCTATTTGGTCTAGTTGAATATTAGAACCGGATTTGTGATCATCTTTTGTCATATTTTGATTTCCATGTCTCCATCTAAAAATTGTTGGTATATCAAGATCATCACTGTTTTTGAATTCGTACTCTTTTGCATCAAACCCGCTGCCGTCGGCAACTTTTTTGAACTTTGTCTTTTCGGTAGTCTTTTCTTTTTTCACTTCAGTATGTGCAGACAATGCACCGTGCGAATCGAAACCGGTTGCAATAACCGTATAAGAAATGTAATCACCCATTTCTTCTTTGCTGACCAAACCAAAAATAATATTTGCTTCGTCTCCTGCTGCTTCGTAAATAACTTTGTTACCTTCTTCAATTTCCTGCATTGTCATGTTTGGAGACCCGGTAATATTTAAAAGAATATTTTTGGCACCGGTAATTGAGACTCCTTCAAGTAAAGGAGAACTTATTGCTTTTTGCGCAGCTTCAATTGACCTGTTTTCTCCGCTTGATATTCCACATCCCATTAAAGCTTCACCGCTATGCTTCATAACCGATCTTACATCGGCAAAGTCAACATTGATTATGCCAGGTACCGTAATAATATCCGCAATACCTCTCGTTGCTTCGTAAAGAACTTCATTTGGTTTATCAAATGCCGTTAATGCAGCAACCGCACTGTCCATTATACTTAATATTCTTTCGTTGGGAATTACAATCAAACTGTCGACAAATTCCCTCAATTCTAAAATTCCCTGTTCTGCATTTTGAGTTCTCAATTTTCCTTCCCACCGAAACGGTTTTGTTACAATTCCTATTACTAATGAACCCTGGCTCTTTGCAATGGATGCAGCAATAGGTGCAGCACCTGTACCGGTACCGCCGCCCATTCCAGCTGTGATAAATACCATATCACTTCCTCTTAGAGAAGCCTCGATTTTTTCTCTATCTTCTTCCGCCGCCTTTTTCCCAACGTTAGGATCAGCCCCGGCACCTAGACCTTTGGTAATGTTACTGCCAATTTGAATTTTAGTTGCTGCCAAATTCTTTTCCAGAACTTGTGCATCCGTATTTATAGCAACATATTCTACGCCGGTTAATCCTCTTTTGATCATACTCTCAATTGCATTACAACCGCCACCGCCGACTCCAACAACTTTTAACACAGCCGACATTGGATGTTCTTCTTCTCTATCGAGAGTAACAAACTTCAGACGGGAACTCTGTTGTTTCTCTGACATATTACCTCCTTGTTGTGGTATATTTATAGTTCATCAAAAAATTCTTGTACTCTTTTTATAAATGAACCGATTTTTAATTTGCTTCTTTGTTTCTTTTCTTTGCTCATAACCGAGCTTTCAGATGAACTGCTGCCAGATACCCCGCGTACAAGTCCGGCAACAGTTGCAAATTCAGGACTTCCAATTTCATCTGCCAAACCGGAACCCAAATCCATAGGAACCCCGATTCTTGCAGGTAAACCAAAAACTTCTTCTGCTAAATCAATCGAACCTTTTAGAAGTGAACCGCCGCCGGCTAATACTACACCGGCTTTAATTTTATTTTTAAAACCGATTTGTCTCAACTCGTTATCTATCAGTGAGAACAATTCTCTCATTCTTAAGTTTATTATTTGTGTGAGCAGAGTGATAGGTATCTTAACATTGCCTCTTGCACCAACACCTTTGATATAAATGTCTTCATCTTTTACGATCGACTCTTCAGTTGCATATCCATATTCCTTCTTTAATTTCTCAGCTTCTGTAGAAACAATTCCTAACGATTCACGAATATCATTTGTTACTTGATTGCCGGCTACACCAATTACTTTTGTGTGTTTAATACTTTTATTATGAAAGATCGCTACATCGGTTGTCCCACCCCCAATATCAACAAGTACAACTCCTAAATCTTTTTCATTCTCGTCAAGAACAGAATAACTCGATGCAATCGGTTGAAGCACATAATCTTTAATGAAATAGCCGGCTCGTTCCACTGACTTCTTAATATTCTGCATTGCGGGAATCGAGGCGAGCACAACATGATTAACCGCTTCCAATCTCGATCCCGACATCCCGATCGGGTCTTCAATTCCTCCCTGATAATCAACAAAAAATTCTTCGGGAATTATGTGAAGTATTTGTCTATCCGACGGAATCCTAATCGTTCTCACATCGGCTTTCAGCCTGTCTAAGTCGTCTTGCGTAATTTCCTTTTCCGGGTTATTTATTGTAACGTAATTTCTATGCCGCAAACTCGTTATATGTTCTCCGGCAACGCCGACATTTAATTCTCTAACTTCGAGCCCTGCCCTGTTCGATGCGATTTCCATCGCTTCCTTAATTGCCTCTGCAGTTTTAGAAATATTTGCGACCAAACCACGATTCAACCCTTCCGAAGGAGCAACTCCAAAGCCAAGTATATTCAATCCGTTTTCATCGTGCTCTGCTATTACAGCACAAACTTTTGTTGTTCCGAGATCCAATCCGCCGACAACATTTCTTTTCATGATTTGCTTCCCCCTACTGGTAAAGAATCCTCTTTTAGTCCGAGATAAATATGGTTGTTGAATCTAAGATCGACGTAATCCAGGTAATTATTTATTTCACTCGTTTTCGTGTTATTCCATAAACTGTTTAGGTAAACAACTTTTCTTATTTCGTTTCCTCGCCCAATTACTACCGGGTAAGAGAAAAACGAAAAAAACATTAAAATATCTCCGCCGTTTCTCATGTTCACTTCGGAAAGTCCGTCGTACAATTCGGGACTCAACAACTTTACAGCCGTGATCATCTTCGAGGCAGTTAGAATATCCTTATTGCTTTTCAGACTTGACAATAGTTTAACCTGTTCATCTATCTGAGGATTTGAAATAATCGGGTAATCGATTTTCTTTGTCTCCGGCAAAATCGGTATTGCCTGTAATTCATCTGTTAACAAATACTGGGTTCCGTCTTTCAACAAAATCGACTCAAAATTTTTCTCGGTTATAAAAACAGATATTTTGTTAAAGCCGTCATATTTCACATCAACCTTAGAGATGTAAGGATGCTTCTCGAACCTGTCCTTAACAATCTGTAGTGTTAAATTTTTATAGTTGTCCTTGTCTATCAAATCCGTGAATTGCAAATACTGTTCCTTCGACAAATGATTATCGCCTTGCAGTTCGATCAATTCAATTTTGTAATCATGTTCCGGACCGACGCTAACCGATAAATAAATCAATCCCGTCACCGCAATGATTAAGAAAAGAA
>CAZRIQ010000306.1:0-3681 GCA_964600175.1 uncultured Melioribacter sp.
AAAGCTCCTTTTTCATGTCCGAATAATTCGCTTATCGAAAGCGAATTATTCGGACATGAAAAAGGAGCTTTTACCGGAGCTATTAAAACCAAAATTGGAAGGTTCGAACTTGCTCAAAGAGGTACTTTGTTTTTAGATGAAATAGGTGATCTTTCAACAGCAGTACAAACAAAATTACTGAGAGTTTTGGAAACACATGAATTCGAAAGAGTAGGTTGTAATAAAGTAATCAAAATAGATACGAGAATAATTGTTGCGACAAATAAAAACCTCTCGGAAGAAATTGCTGCCGGTAGATTTAGGGAAGACTTATTTTACAGAATTAACGTTATCAATATTCATCTTCCGCCGTTGCGTGAAAGAATGGACGATTTGCCGCTTTTAGTTAATTATTTCATAGAGACTTACAACGAAAAATTTGGAAAAAAGATTAAACAATTTTCGTCCTCGGCATTTGATCTCCTTATGGAGTATGATTGGGCCGGAAATGTAAGAGAGTTGGAAAATGTAATTGAACATTGCTTTATACTGTGTAACAGTGAAATAATTCAAATTGAACATTTACCCAAAAGATTGAGAGAACCGAAAAAGAAAAATAATGTGTATAACAACCAGGATGTAAACACAAATTTTAAAGAAGCAGAAAAAGAATTAATAATTTCGGTTTTGAAAAAGAATAACGGGAATCGTACAAAATCTGCAAAAGAGTTAGGTATTAATCCGTCAACACTTTGGAGGAAAATGAAGAAATACAAAATAGAAAGTCGGATTTTTTAGTGTTAGAAATCGGATTGAACAATTTTCGACTCGGTATCAAGTTCGTACAGTGTGACAAGGGCCCGGGGTATTTCGTTTTTATTTGATAAGCAATATTATTACACTATTTTATCTTTTGTATTTCAAATTATTTTGGCAAAATGATAACAATTATTGATTACGGGGACGGCACAAGCAAATTAATTTCGGATATTTTTTCCGATCTGCAGATAGAAAACAAAATCACAAATCTTGAAAGTGAAATCGGTAAAGCCGATAAAATAATCTTTCCCGGCATTGGAAGGGCAATATTTGCTGCGAAGAAACTTCATCTTCTTAACTTATTTACTATGCTGCGATTAATGAAGAAGCCTTTCCTTGGGATTGGATTAGGTATGCAGCTTTTATGTGAAAAATCAAAAGAGGGAGATGTAGCGGGACTCGGAATTATTCCTGTTACAGTTGAGAAGTTTAATATCGATGAATCACTTGTTCCTTTACCCGTGATGAAAAATATAGATATAACAAAAGAATGTAATCTACTTAAAGGAATTGAGGAAAAAGATACCTTTGAATACTGCAATAAATTTTATGTACCTCTGAATGAAAGTACAGTTGCAGTTTCGATTTGTGATGTAAAGTATTCTGCCGTTGTTCAAAAGAGTAATTTCTACGGTGTGCAATTTCATCCGGAGACTTCCGGGGATTGTGGCATTAAATTGTTAAAGAACTTTGCCGAATTTTGTGGATAGTTTAACTGATTTATTTTCGTTCTATTTTATTGCCATTTCTTTTTTATCTCCAACAAAAAACCAATCGTTTATAAAATTGTAGTAATCCTTTTCATTTGGCAAATAATATTGGTTTGTTTTCGACGAATACTGATATTCCAATGACCATTGTTTCGAATTTCGAATTATCTCTTCCATCGCATCAATAATGTGATTTAATTCTTGATCGGTCATTGTTGGATGTAATGATAATCTCACCCACCCGGGTTTTTCCGAAAAGTCGCCCTTGTTAATTTTATCGGTAATTCTTTTTGATCTTGTCGGGTCTACATGGAGCAAGTAATGACCGTAAGTGCCGGCACATGAGCAGCCGCCCCTTACCTGGATGCCGTATCTATCGTTTAGCAACTTTACCATTAAGTTGTAATGAATATCTTCAACATAAAATGAAATTGTTCCAAGTCTATCTTCAATTTCTTGCGCAAGAACATGTATCTGCGGCAGATTCCTCAATCTGCGAAAAGTTTGTTCAAGCAGTTCATTTTCTCTATTTAAAATATTTTCAACGCCCATTTCTTCTTTTAATTTTATTGAAAGAGCTCCGCGTATAGCCTGTAGAAAGCCCGGTGTCCCACCGTCTTCACGAGATTCAATATCGTTAAGATATTTGTGTTGTCCCCATGGATTTGTCCAATCAACAGTTCCGCCTCCCGGTTGATCAGGAACTTTTCGTTTATAAAGATGAGAGTCGAAAATCAACACACCCGAAGAACCTGGACCGCCTAAGAACTTATGAGGGGAGAAAAATATTGCGTCTAAATTTTCCATAGGATCGTCAGGATGCATATTTATATTGACATATGGAGCAGCGGCAGCAAAATCAACGAAACATATACCGTCATATTCGTGAATCATTTTTGCCATCGTTTGATAGGGAATGCGAATGCCTGTTACATTTGAAGCCGCCGAAAATGAGCCTATCTTAAATTTTCTGTTTTCGTACAACTTCAATAAATGAGCAAAGTGATCCAAGTTAACCAAACCTTGTTCATCCGGTTCAATTATTACAACATCGGCAATCGTTTCAAGCCATGAAGTGTGATTCGAATGATGTTCCATATGTGTAATGAAAACAACCGGTTTTTCATTTTTCGGAATATTCAAAAAAGGAATTAATTGTTCGGGGACTTTTAATCCAAGAATTCTTTGGAACTTATTAATGGCAGCGGTCATTCCGTATCCGGCAAAAATTAAAACATCATTCTCATTTGCATTCACATGATTTTTAATAATACGGCGGGCTTCGCGGTACGATTTGGTCATTGAACTTCCGGTAATACTTGATTCCGAATGAGTGTTTCCAACGAACGGACCGAAAGTTTTGACAATCTTCTTTTCAATTGATTCATATAACCTGCCGCTTGCAACCCAATCGGCGTAAATTATTTTTTTCTGTCCGGAAGACGTATCAAATGTCTGATCTATTCCGACAATATTATTTCTGAAAAAAGAAAAGTATTTTTCAAATGATTTCATAACTCGGCTTATTTTATTATAATTTTTCGTTAAATATATGAATTTTGTTATATATTAAGATTGACAAACAAAATATATCTCTAACTGTTTTCTATTGAAAATTAATTAGTTATTCTTTATTAAAGGGTTTTATAAACGAATTCATTTTCGTAAATCTGCCGGTACGCCCAACAGTAAATAAAATGCGTAGGAGATTCAAATGGCTAAGAAATCAGAGATCAAATTACACGTGGAACTTGACGAGAACAAATTCCCGGCGAGGATTGGATGGAACTCGACGGATTCACCAAATTTATATCCGTCCGGTACCCAGAGATGGCAGGAACAATCAGGAGAGACTTTCCAGGAGTGCGAGGCATTTCTATTATCAATTTGGGATGTAAATGAAAGAAGTACGTATAGTATTGATCTATGGACCAAGAACATGATGATCGACGATATGAAAATATTTTTTATTCAAACATTTTATAAGTTAGCTGATACTTATTATAGTTCGACGAGAGACGGAAAGGGGGCGGATATGATAAAAAAGTTTGCGAATGATTTTAATATCAACACATAAAAAAAGCCGCCTTGAAGGGCGGCTCTTTTTTAACCTAAATAGGTCTTGAGATTTTTGCTTCTATTTGAATGTCTTAACCTAATCAGAGCTTTCTCT
>CAZRIQ010000307.1:0-3671 GCA_964600175.1 uncultured Melioribacter sp.
TGTAGCAAACGCACAGGCACTTTACGTAAAACTTCATAATTATCATTGGAATGTTAAAGGTATTTCTTTTAAGCAGGTTCACGAAATGACCGAGTCTTACTATGAGTATTTTGCCAAACAGTATGATGATGTTGCCGAAAGAATTATTCAACTTGGTGGTAAGCCGCTTTCTACAATGAAAGACTATTTGAATAATGCTATCATTAAAGAAGAAAGTAAGAATGATTTTGATGTGAAATCAGTCTTAAACTCTGTCCTTTCCGATTTCGAATTGTTGAATGTTGATTACAAAGAAATTTCAAAGATAGCAGGTGAAAACAACGATGTTCCAACGGCAAATATCGCTGACGAAAATGTAGCATGGCTTGAAAAAGAAATCTGGATGCTAAAAGCAATCCTCGCTTAAAAGTAATCTATTATGTACAGCAATAGATTGAAAATACCGTAATTGTATTTATACGAATAAAAATATGGAGTACAAAATTGTACGTACCAACAAAAATATTCTTTACTAAAGGTGTTGGCAGACATAAAGATTATCTGAGTTCATTTGAAGCTGCTTTGAGAAATGCCGGTATAGAAATATGTAATCTTGTATCTGTCAGCAGTATTTACCCACCCGGTTGTAAAATAATTTCGAGGCAACGAGGACTGAAAGAAATAAGTGCCGGTCAAATTACATTTGCTGTTATGGCCCGCAATGCTACTAACGAACCGAACAGACTGATAGCCTCATCAATCGGTGTAGCAATTCCGGCCGACGGAAAACACTACGGCTATCTTTCGGAATATCATCCGTTTGGAGTTAAAGAAAAAATTGCCGGTGATTACGCCGAAGATTTAGCGGCGCAAATGCTCGCTACAACGCTCGGAGTTGAATTCGACCCCGATTCAGACTGGAACGAAAGAGAGCAGGTTTTTAAAATGTCCGGTAAAATTGTTAAGACATTCAACATTACTCAAACGGCTGAAGGTAACAAAAAAGGGATGTGGACTACAGTTATTGCGGCTGCGATTCTTTTGCCGTGATAATCATTTAAAAAAAAATCGAGAAATAATTCCCTAATAGAGTGCATTTATGAATAAAGGTGTAAAACTGACTGTCGTATATGATAACAACACAGTACAAAGATATTTGCAAACAGATTGGGGTTTTGCTTGTTTGATAGAGATCGGGAAAAACAAAATCCTTTTTGACACCGGTGATAAAGGGAAAATACTTCTGGGTAATATGGAAAAACTCGCTATCGATCCGCTTAGTATTGATACAGTCTTTCTATCCCATTTTCACCACGATCATACGGGTGGATTAAAAAATTTTCTTGAATTAAATTCTAAAGTAAACGTTTTTTATCCGCAGTCGTTTCCCCAAGAAATTGTCGATGTAATAAAAAGCTCCGGCGCTATACCGGTCCCCGTATCCAAATTCGCGGAAATATTGCCCGATGTTTTTACTCTTGGAGAGATTCAAGGTGTGATCCCCGAACAATCACTTGCTATTAGAATCCTGGAAGAACTGGTTGTTATTACAGGCTGTGCTCATCCAGGTATTATTAACATTCTTCAAAAGGCAAAGAGAGAGTTCCCACATGAATTGATATACCTTACTTTAGGCGGATTTCATTTACATCGGTTAACTGAAAAAGAAATAAAGGATGTCATTCAGGAAATACTCAACATGGACGTATTGACGGTTGCACCCACACATTGTTCAGGCAACGTCGCACGTAAAATATTCAAAGAAATTTTTGAAGCGGATTATGTTGAAACCGGTGTTGGCAAAGTTTTCAAAATAAAATAGCAACAAGAATTGGAGAATATATGGCACGAACCGAACCATTTGATAAATATTTAAGTGAATACGAAAAGTGGTTTGAAGAGAACCGCTATGTATATCAGTCCGAAGTTGAAGCGGTAAGACATTTTATACCAATCGATAATAAAAAAGGAATTGAAATAGGGATAGGCACAGGACGATTTGCTGTTCCATTGAATATCAAAGAGGGGATTGAACCGTCCGTTGCAATGAGAGATTATTCACACCGGCTTGGTTTAATTGTATATAAGGGTACTGCAGAGAATTTGCCCCTCGAAGACAAATCCTATGATTTTGTTTTAATGGTAGCGACAATCTGTTTTATAGACAATGTCGAAAAGGCATTCCGCGAGGTACGAAGAGTATTAAAACCCGGCGGAAGTTTTATTATTGGATTTGTTGACAAAAATAGTAAGCTTGGCAAGACATACGAGAAAATGAAGGATCAAAATAAATTCTATAGATATGCTACATTTTACTCTACAGATGAAATAAAGCAATTATTAATAAAAAACAAATTCAAAAATGTTGAAATAATTCAAACGGTTTTTGGAGAACTTGCAGAAATTCAAAACCTTCAGCTTTTCAAAGAAGGTTATGGTGAGGGAGGTTTTGTAGTTATTAAAGCAAGTAGGAAATAATTATTAAATACTTTTGAAAAATTACAATAGTATTTAAAAATATTTCAAAGAATAAAAATATTAAAGAAGTAAACGAAATAAAGAAAAATGCACAGCAATAAAATAAACAATGTAGATTTGTTTACGCAGAGAGCCAACGAACAATTTGAAAACCATATAAAAACCCAAAGCAAGCCAGAATGAGTACCACAAAAAACTGAGATAATTTCTTTACATTACTATTAATCTTTCAAATGATGATGATTTTCATCGTGATGCTCGTGATCGCGACGATTTAGTTCAACACTTTTCTTAGCCGTTGGTTCTGTTAAAAACTGCAACTCACCATTCAGAAATTTATCAATCGCCTCTTATGCAGACATCTTCCTTGCAAAGTACACTTTGCTTTTAGATGAATTAATAATCTCAAATGCATATGGACCATTATTGCCAGCCAAAAATACTTCTATACCCTTATCTAAAAAGCTTTAAAGATTATTATACAGTTGCACACTTCATCTATATTATGATGTAAAAACATTATTAAGAATAATGTGAAAGGAGTTCCTGATATATCGGTAAAAAAATAATTATAGGTTAACGCGTAACTCTTTTATTTTTCTCCATAAAGTTGATCTATGCATGCCGAGTTCAACAGCAGCTTTTGACTTGTTGCCGTTATTCCTTTTCAAAGATTCTATGATTAATTCTTTTTCGCTCTTTAAATTTTTCGTTACATCTTTTTGAATAGCATTTTCGTCAAGAATTGATTCCGGTAAGTGCTCCGGCAATATTACTCCGTTCCGACACATTACGAAAGTATGCTGAATAGCATTTTCCAGTTCACGAACATTTCCTGGGAAACTATATTTCCTTAAAGCGCGGAGAGCTTCCGGGGATATTTTTTCTACTATATTTTTATTCTTTCTTCTGTACATTTTTAAGAAGTGATTAACTAAAAGAGGTATGTCTTCAGGCCTTTCTCTCAGCGGCGGGATCTTTATGTTCATAACATTAATCCTATAATAAAGGTCTTCACGAAATCTATTCGTTTCAATTTCATGCTTCAAATCCGAATTGGTTGCGGCAATAATTCTTGCGTCCGAATAAAGTGTTTTTGATGAACCCAGTGGTCGATATTCGCCGTTATTCAAAACTCTTAAAAGCTTTACCTGTAAAGAAATATCCATTTCACTTATTTCATCAAGAAGAAGAGTACCGCCGGTTGCAAGGCT
>CAZRIQ010000308.1:0-3668 GCA_964600175.1 uncultured Melioribacter sp.
CATGCAGCGGAGAACGCGGGAAAAAGATCGAGCGCAATAGATTCTTTGTTACCTTTGAATTAATTATTTCACCGGTCTCAGCTATACCGCGTATACCGGCAGACTTCACAATTATAATTAATGCGCCGTGCTGATGCTGCGCAAGTTCAAAAGCAGTATCTGTTATAACATCAGCCAGCCCACTTTCATCACTTCTGAAAAACATACTTAACAACGGACTTCTGCCTACAAGAACGAGAAGCCTGCGAATCTCCGGCTGAAAAAGAATTATAAACGCAATAACCCATATATCTGAGATTAGTTTTAATAACCATCCCAAAGCTTTGAAGTTTGCTGCCTGGGCAAGAAATGAAAGGATCAATACTATGACTAAACCATAGAATATTTGAGCAGCAATAGTTCCGCGTATCACCGAGTACAGTTTATAAAATATAAATGTAACCAAAGCAATGTCGATGATATCAAGAAGCGATACTGAAATAAATCCTATTTTAAAAAGCTCAAACATTAGACAGTTGTTCCGGATTTTCTATATAGTTGTTCATCCTACTCGCAATAATAGTTTTCTTTACATCGTGAGTGCGAATTATTCTTGCCCCGTTCTTAATGGCAATTGTCTCGGCAACCAAAGTCGGATCTTCCCTTTTATCTACTTCAAGATTGAAAACCTTCCCTATAAACGATTTCCTGGAAATGCCGATTGTGATCGGGCACCCTATTCCTTTGAATTCATTCAGTCTTTTAATCAATTCATAATTATCGAAAACTCTTTTACCGAACCCGATCCCCGGGTCGATAAAAATATATTTAATGCCTTCCTTCTTGGCAATTGAAACTTTGTTTAACAAATAATCATATACTTCCGATACAACATCTTCGTACCACGGATCATTCTGCATATCTTTCGGCGTACCTTTCATATGCATTAAAATAAATCCCGCATTATGCTTAACCGCCGTTTTTAAAATTTTTGAATCGAAACCGAAAGAGCTAATATCATTTATTATCTTTGCGCCGCATTTACATGCTTCTTCCGCAACATTAGATTTCGTTGTATCGATCGAAATAATAGTTTCCGGTTTTTTAGATAACACTCCCTCAATAACCGGAATTACTCTTTGCAATTCATCTTTTTCCGAAACCGGATCGGAACCCGGCTGCGAGGATTCTCCCCCTACGTCAATAATATCTGCACCCTCTTCAATTAATTCTAACGCATGTTGAACAGCTGAATCTTTTTCAAAATATTTTCCACCGTCTGAAAATGAATCCGGAGTAATATTAACTACGCCCATTACAACCGCATTATGCAGCATAAAAGTTTTCTTACCGAATGTAAATTGTTGGTTCTCATACTCCGTAATATTTTTAATAGCTTTTGAAACTTTGAAGCCGAGATCTTCATTTCCTATTGCCAAAATCTCTTTTGCTAGTTCTTTGAATATTCCATACGAACCCAAAGCAAGCAAATCAACGTTATCAGACTCAGTCTTCTTTGAAGTGTAACAGATTTCTTTATTGGAGAGAATTATTTTCTTTATACGCTGTGCAAGTTTCTCTTTCACATCTCTTACTTCTAATCCTAACAAATCCTTTTCATAAAGATCGCGAAAGATATTATACTTAAGACTATATCTCTTAAAAACATTGGGATAGAAGATGTCTACAAGTTGAATTGTCAAAATTCTGCTCCTAAAACTCTGTTAAAAGCTAATAAAATAATACTTAAAATTTACTCAAAAATTAAAGAAAATCTTTAAAAGAAATGAAATTTTGAAAAGTTTTATGAAGCTTACGATAAAAGGTTTTTCAGCTCGACGGTAGCCGCCGTTATATTATCTTTTTTGAAAATAGAAGAACCCACAACAAATACATCGCACCCCGCCTTTGAGATTGCTTCAATATTCTCTTTTTCTATTCCGCCGTCGACTTCGATTAAAAAGTTCAGTTTATTTTCCGTACGTATTTTTTTCAACTGGCTGATTTTATTTAATGAAGATTCGATAAACTCCTGACCACCAAACCCGGGATTTACAGATAAGATCAAAATCATATCTACGTATTCTAAAATATTTTCCAATGTATTTAAAGGCGTGGATGGATTAAGAGCAATCCCAGCTTTGCATTTTAACTCATGAATTTTGGAAATCATCCTATTTAGGTGAACAACTTCTTCCTGGTGAATAGTAATAGAACTTGCACCCGCATTTGCAAAATCATATAAAAGTCTATCCGGTTTTTCAACCATCAAATGAACATCAAGCGGAAGTTTCGTAATCTTTCTTACTGCCGATACAACCAAAGGTCCGAAAGTCATGTTGGGAACGAATTTCCCATCCATCACATCACAATGTATCCAGTCTGCGCCGCCTAACTCTACATACCTGATCTGTTGTGAAAGATTTCTAAAGTCTGCCGATAAAATTGAAGGTGCTAAAATCTTATTAGTTTTCATCTTATTCATTTCTCCTATTTGGCAAACCGGAATCTGTTTGTTTAGTCTGTGTTATAACAACGTTGATACTGTCCCCGACCTGAATAAGTGCGTTTTCACTCGGCTGCTGGTCTACCACTGTATTTGGTAAAATTGTTGCCGAATGAATATATGTCAACTTCCCGAGTTTTATAGAATTCGAACGCAAGATACGTTCTGCTTCATCCAATGATTTCCCCAAAATGTTTGGTACTCTAATCATTCCAATGTTCGGACCGACACTTACTTTTATTTCTACGCTGTCGCCGTTTACAAGACTCGTTCCTTCGGGAAATTGCTGCTCTACTACTGTATTAGCCGGCAGTTCCGATTTAACGCTGTCGATTTTGCTAATCTTAAGCCCCATTCTATCCAATGTAATTATTGCATCCCGAATCGATTTGTTTATTAGCTGCGGCATTTTTATCAATGGCTCGCCGCCGCTTACCGTTAAATAAATTCTTCTGTTCACTTTAACAATCGTACCTGCGTTAGGTCTTTGAAAAATCACTTCATCTTTTTGATATTTTTCGTTGTAGCGGGAAGTTTGAATAATAGGATTCAGATCGAATTCCTTCAACTTTTCAATGGCTGCATCTTTGTTTAACCCAACTACACTTGGGACTTTTAATTCTTTTGCACTCACGTAGTAAGGTAGGATAAAATCATCCAAAATAACCAAAATCGCAACAATCGACATGAAAATAACTGC
This sequence comes from uncultured Melioribacter sp., assembly GCA_964600175.1. GTDB lineage: Bacteria > Bacteroidota > Ignavibacteria > Ignavibacteriales > Melioribacteraceae > Pyranulibacter. Next base: position 3,186 of record CAZRIQ010000308.1, read on the forward strand.
AAAATAAACAAGTATTTTTCTTACAAACGGTTTCATATCATCAAATATATTAAATAGAGTATTATTAACAAAATTGTCGATTTAGTTATAATTTATTACGAAGTTTACGGAAAATAATTATTTAATAAGCCAAAAAGGGAAAGTGTATGAATACCAGTGTTTGCATCTTTGAAGATGAAAAATATCTAAATTTTCTTCCACTGGCTTACCTCAGACCTGTCTATGATCTTAGATACGGTATTTTTTCCTTAAAGAGCAAAATACTTAGTCATTTCAAATCACAGAGCAAAATTCTTTTTTGCCGGGATTACCTTGTTGAAAAAGTTAAAACGGAAAATCCGGAATTTCTTGTCAATGAATTAAAGGGCGATCAAATAATTTTTATAAACGGGAGACTAGTAATTACAAACGAGCTGGTTAAAAATATCAAGAACGAAAAAGAAGATTTTATTTATTATAGCGATAACAGTGTTGTGGCAGCAA
>CAZRIQ010000309.1:0-3651 GCA_964600175.1 uncultured Melioribacter sp.
AACGAAATTTAAATTGGAAGTTGAATTGGTTGACGAACGTTATTCTTCCGAAATTGCAAAACAAAATATTCTTCAATCTGTTGGATCACGTAAAAAAAGACAGGACAAATCCTTGTTGGACATGAACTCAGCGTATGTTTTGCTTCAGGATTACCTCAGAAAAAATATTAAATGAGCACGTATAAACGTAACTTTTAAATTGACATTTTTAGCCATATAAATTATTTTCCATAAGACTTTCATTAAAATTGGGAGCAATCTATGACACTTGACGCACTTGGGATGATTGAAACCAAGGGTTTAGTCGGTGCAATCGAAGCCGCTGACGCTATGGTCAAAGCTGCAAAAGTTGAATTACTTGGAAAAGAAACCATAGGCGGTGGCTATGTTACCGTTATGGTTCGCGGTGATGTCGGTGCCGTTAAAGCTGCTACCGATGCCGGTGCGGCAGCTGCACAGAGAGTTGGAGAACTCGTTTCAGTTCACGTTATTCCTCGTCCGCATACTGATGTTGAATTGATTCTTCCAAAACGTCCAAAAGCTTAGTTAGTTTATTATGCAACTTGCTCTCGGTTTAATAGAGACCAAAGGCTTAATAGGAGCTATAGAGGCTGCCGACGCTATGGTGAAGGCAGCCAATGTTAAGCTTGTTGGCAAAGAAAAAGTCAAAGGGGCTTTGGTCACTGTTAAAATAATTGGCGAAGTGGCAGCTGTTAAATCTGCAGTTGATGCCGGTGCGGCAGCTGCTCAGAGAGTTGGTCAGTTAATTTCAACCCACGTTATACCCCGACCCGATATTCAAATTGACAATATTATTTTTCAAGAAGGTGACTCAGTTATTGAGTCCACAGAAGAAAAACCAAGACGTGGAAGAAGACCTAAAAAAGAAGCTGCTGTAACAGTTGAAGAAGAGTTACCGGAAGAAGAGCCGGTTAAGGAAGAGCCTAAAGTAGAAGAAGCAGAAAGCGAAATGCAGCAAGTTTTGGATCAGCCGATAAAAAGGGCAAGAATTAAAAAGGAAACTTCCGCAGAAGAAGGATTCAAATCCCCTACTTTGTCCAAACTTGCATCTGAAATTAGAAGAGAGCTCGGAGTTGGAGATGAGTCTGGACCCGAGAAAGAAAAGAAAACCCCTCCTGTCAAACCGATTCCTCAGGGAGGAGGAGATGTTCCTTCCGTAGAGGAACTATTGAAATTAAATGTGCATGAACTAAGAAGGTTAGCAAGAAGTTTTGACAACTTTCCGATTAAAGGCAGAGAAATTTCCAAAGCTAACCGTGATATTTTGATGGAGTACTTTGACCAGATTAGATAACAGCAAAGACAGACAATCAAGCCTTTCCTCCTGCCGCGTGAAATAAGTTTTTTTTATATTTAGACATGAAAAAAAAAATAGTTACTATTACATTTATTACGCTTTTTTCGATAGGGCTATGGGCTTCTGTTTCTCTTTCCGGTGAATATTTTACTACAATCACTGTCCCGGTTAAAATTGTTGATATTCCACCAAACTACACTGTCGGTAATATCAGCGAGAAAGAAATCTCGCTTTCAATTAAGGCGGTAGGTTGGGAAATTAGTAAACTTACGCTTGGAAGGTTGGTTGAGTTTAACATTTCTGCCGAATTAAAACATGGTCAGCAAAAAGTGCTTGTTAAAAATTTCGTGAACAATAATTCGTGGCTGACTTCAACAGTTCAGCTAGGTGAAATTGTACCTTCCGAGATTACATTTAGTATAGAGAAATTGGCAAGCAAAAAGGTAAAAGTAGTACCTGACCTCGATTTAAAGTACAAAGAGGGTTACGGTTTAACATCAGATATTACGCTTAACCCGGATAGCGTTATAATTTACGGCGCTGAAAGTATTATTTCAAAAATTAAAAGTGTGAAAACAGAATCACATGTAATTAATAATGCTGAAGGAACAGTAAATCAGCAAATACCTCTTGAAAAACTTGATGGTATTTCTTACAATGTTAATAACTGTTCTATTAAATTTGATGTTCAAAAGATCGTCGACAAAACATTCGAAAATTTACCTGTCATTGTTAGAAACGTGCCTAAGGGCAGGCAGTTGATATTATTTCCCGAACACATCAATATTGTTTTACGTGGAGGGATAAATCTTCTCGGCAAAATGACAAATAACGATCTCAAACCTTACGTAGATTTTTGGACAGCTTATAGAGATGAAAGCGGTGCGGTTGAAGTTAAAATTGAACCGCCGAAATACACGGTTGTTATTGATAAAAGCCCGGATAAACTCCAATATATAATAAAACAATTATGAGCATGTTCATAACATTTGAAGGTTTGGATTTCTGCGGTAAATCTACGCAGGTTAAACTTCTCGAAGAATATTTGACAAAGAGAGGAAATAAGATTAAAATTTTCCGGGAACCGGGCGGTACAAAAATCTCCGAGAAAATTAGGGAAATCCTTCTCGATAAAAACAATTCCGAGATGGTTATCGAATCGGAATTACTTTTGTTTGCAGCGAGCAGGTCGCAGTTGGTAAATGAAGAAATTATTCCTTCGTTAGCCGACGGTTATTATGTTATCTCGGACAGGTTTCATGATTCTTCAATTGCCTACCAGGGTTACGGAAGAGGAATTGACCTGGAATTTGTGACCGGATTACAAAATTTTGCAATTAAAACCGCTGTTCCGGATATAACGTTTTTCATCAACATTCCTGTCGACGAAGTTCTTGTAAGGAAGTCGAAAGTAAAACATTTGGATTTAGACAGAATTGAAGTTTCCGAAAGGATGTTTTATGAAAAAGTAAGAGAAGGATATTTGGAATTATTAGGTCGGGTTAACAAAGGTAGAAAAAAGGAAAAACGTTTTGTCGGAATAGACGGAATTAAACCGATCGATAAAATTCATAAGCAAATAATTAAAGAGATTAATAATTATGAAAGCAAATAAACATTATAGGATTTTTTACAGGATAACTCTCATTGCACTGCCGATATTCTTATTCTCCGGTTTCTTGAGAAGCGACAATGATATTTATTTTGAAATAAATAAAAGCATCGAAATTTACGGCAGGGTCTATAAGGAAATAACACTGAACTATGTAGACCAAATAGATCCCCACGAATTTATGATTGCCGGTATTAAAGGGATGCTTCAATCGCTCGACCCGTATACAAATTTTATTGATGAGAACCAGCAAAAAGATATTGATATAATAACAACCGGGAAATACGGCGGCATTGGTGCAACAATAGGTTTACGAGACGACGATATTATAATTGTCGATCTTATTGAAGGTTATTCTGCGCAGAGACAAGGATTAAGGATAGGAGACGTGATCACCAAAATTGGCGACAAACCGGTATCGAAAGAAAACTACGGAGATCTTTCGGAATTATTGAAAGGTGACGTCGGTACAACCATTAAGATGACTATCCGACGCGAAGGCGTGAAAGATGAAATGAATTTCAATTTGGTAAGAGAAGAAATTGAAATAAAGAATTTAACCTATTACGGATTTGTCCCCCAAAACAGCAATAACGCATATCTCAAACTGAGCGGTTTTACAAGAACAGCAGGTGATGAAGTTAAAAAAGCGTTATTGGATTTGAAGTCTCAGAAAGAAATTAAATCTGTTATTCTAGACTTAAGGGGAAATCCTGGGGGT
>CAZRIQ010000310.1:0-3647 GCA_964600175.1 uncultured Melioribacter sp.
GGGATAATATTGAAGTAATCAATCGTATCACAAAACAACCGGATTATATTCCGCTGGCAACGCTGGCTCATGAGTTTGGTCATATTGCGGGTGGAAATGCAGCTGGCGGAAATGAACGGATCGAACCTGTTGTTAAGAATATTGCAGTGAAGATATTTAATAAGACATTGGTGGCGGTAGGAATAAATTCTAGTGAAGCCGTGAAGTCAAAATTTAGGTTTGGTGCTGTTTCTGCTGTTGCACCCGATCTAATAAAGGTAATGCCTCAAAGCCAAAATGTATTCGGGAAAATTATCTATGATAAATCATCGAACCGGATTCTGGGAGCAAATTTCTTCGGTCAAAAAGAGGTTATTGGGTTTGGTGATATAATTTCATCCTATATTTACAATAATAATGAAGTTTCTTCACTTGCCAGACTGAATTACAATTATACACCACCGGTTTCACCATTTGTTAATTTATTATCAATTCTAGGGAGAAAGATAGAAAAATATGTCGCTTAATAATTTAATTATCGTGGATAACTCCTTTGTTAAAAGGGACTTAACAATATTACGTAATAAAAACACTCAGCCGAATCAGTTTAGGCTTGCCTTAAAAAGAGTGAGTTTTTCGTTAGCAATTGCAATGAGCAAGGACCTTGAACTTATTGAGGAGGAAGTTGAAACTCCGCTGGAAATTACAAAGGGATTTAAACTAAAAAAGGAAGTGATTTTAGTCCCGGTTTTACGTGCTGGACTTAGTCTGATTGAACCATTTTTGGAGATGATTCCGAATGCAAATGTCGGTCATATTGGATTGCAAAGGGATGAAAAAACGCTTAAACCGGTTGATTATTACTATAAGACCCCGAAATTGTCGGATACATCGGTTACTATTCTTTTGGATCCGATGCTCGCTACAGGAGGAAGTGCATCTGCCGCTTTTAACTTTCTAAAAGGAAGGGGTGCAAAAGATTGTATTTTAGTAAGTCTGATTGCTGCTCCCGAGGGCGTAATGAAGCTGAACAAGGAGCATCCGGAAGTTCCAATATATACAGCCGCACTTGATAGGCAGCTAAATGAGGTCGGTTATATACTTCCCGGTCTCGGCGATGCGGGCGACAGAACTTTCGGAACATTGTAGCAGAACATTCCGATTTATGGATTTGTTAAAAAGATAGAATTTCATTATAGTTCAACCTAATTAGAAAAGGTTCACAGAAATAGAAACGATGGACACAACTTTAGCCATAAGTGTTCGACATGGAAGAATGCTTGACGATTTGCTGAAAACATGTAAGGCAAATCTTCCTTCTGTAAACGAAAATCTAAATAAGAAAGCGTTTCAGCTTAGCTACGAAACGCATAAGAATGATTTTCGTGCATCCGGTGAACCGTATTTCAACCATCCTTATGAAGTTGCAATGATAGTTGCCCGTGAGATTCCTCTTGATGACGTTTCCGTAGTAAGTGCGTTGCTGCATGATGTTGTGGAAGATTCTGATACGAGTTTGGATTTTATCTCAAAAGAATTTGGGAAAGAAGTTGCGGAAATTGTAGACGGAGTTACAAAAATAGGAGGCGTTTTTAAAGGTCAGGAAATTACTAAGGCGGAAAATTACCGCAAGCTGTTATTGTCTATGGTAAAAGATGTTAGAGTGATCCTTGTAAAATTTGCCGATAGACTTCACAATATGCGTACACTTGAGTTTGTACATCCGCAAAAACAGAGAAGAATTGCGAAAGAAACTTTAGAAGTCTATGCACCATTCGCGCACCGTTTTGGGCTGGGTGCTATTAAATGGGAATACGAAGACCTGGCGTTTAAATATCTAAGCAAAGAAGCATACGATGATATTGCTAAAAAAATCAAAGACACTAGGAGAGAAAGAGAGAGTTTCCTAAATAAATTTACGAAACCGCTCAAAGAGAAATTGAACGAACATAAAATTCAATACGAACTCGGTTCAAGACCTAAGCATCTTTACAGCATTTATCGTAAAATGGTAAAACAGAACCGTCTCTTTGAAGATATTTATGACCTCCTTGCCGTAAGAATTATCATAGAAAAGAATGATCCGAATGAATGCTATTATGTTCTTGGGATAATAAATCAAATTTATAAGCCTATACCTGATAGGTTTAAGGACTTTATTTCCATTCCAAAGAAAAATAATTATCAATCGATTCATACGACGGTTATTGGACCAGAAGGGAAATTGGTTGAGGTTCAAATTCGTACACACAAGATGCATGAAATAGCGGAAAAAGGTGTTGCTGCTCATTGGAAATACAAAGAAGAATTATTGACTAACGATCAGGATTTGGAAGAGTGGGTAAGCTGGGTAAGAGATATTTTTGAAAATGCTTCCAGAGATGAAGCAACTAAAGAAATTCTTGCCAGTTTCAAATTGAATCTTTATCAAGATGAAATTTATGTTTTCACACCTAAAGGTGATTTGCGAAGACTGCCCATAAACTCTACTCCTGTTGACTTCGCTTTTGAAATTCACTCGAATGTCGGTTATACATGCATCGGAGCAAAAGTAAACGGGAAAATTGTTCCGCTCAATACTGTTTTGCACAGCGGCGACCAGGTCGAAATTATTACTTCTAAAAACCAGCATCCAAATAGGAGCTGGCTTCAGTTTGTTGCTACCCATAAATCTAAGAGTCACATCCGGAGGTATTTAAACAAGGAAGAAGAAAAAGTATTTGAACTTGGCAAAGACGCTTGGGAAAAGAAGATCAAAAAACTTCATCTTTCTTTCTCCCAGGAAGAACTGTTTAAGTTAATTCGCAAGCTAAAGTTTGACAACACACGGCAATTCTTTCAGGCAATCGCCCATGATAAAATCAATTTGGATGAGATATTGAATCCTCCTTCCGATACTGAAGAAAAAGAAGAAGCAAAGATCGAATTTGAAAAGTTTGCGAATATTGCCCGCAACACGGCAGGCGAAATTTTGGTCGAGGGCGATTCCAAAGGATTTGCTTATACATATGCCAAGTGCTGTAACCCGATTCCCGGGGATCCGATAGTCGGTTATGTAACTATCGGCGAAGGAATTAAAATCCATAGGAAAGATTGCCACAATTTAATTAATATGGTTAAAAATGGAGAAAGCAGATTGATCCCCGTGCAGTGGCCGAAGTCAAACGGGTTGTTTTATGTTGCAGGCGTAAGCATCCGTGGTGACGATGTTCCAGGTATCCTCAAAGATATTTCAAACTGTATCACTACTTATCAGAACACGAACATCAAATCTGTTAATATTATGACCGGTGACTCTATGTTTAAAGGGGCAATTACGGTTTACGTAAAAGACCTCGAACACCTCAATAAACTGATTGAAAGACTAAAGAAAATACGTGGGATCTTTGTAGTAGAAAGATTTGACGCAGACACATGATCAATTCTAAATCGATAAATTGAACGAAGAAAAAAGAATACTTGGAATAGACTACGGTGAGGTAAGGATTGGGCTGGCAATTACCGATCCTCTTAATTTATTTGCATTTCCGTTAAAGACTATTCTAAACGATAAAAACCTTTTCGGTGAAATAAAAAATGTTATAGAACAAAACAATGTTGTGAAAATCATTTTGGGCAATCCTTTGAAGGAGAGCGGGGAGGAATCTAAAATTTCCGTGCTTGTTAAA
>CAZRIQ010000311.1:0-3635 GCA_964600175.1 uncultured Melioribacter sp.
GATGCGGCAGTTGAGGGAGTTCTTTGGGAAGCATAGAGAGTTGAAGATTCCTTGCTTCTTCCAATTCTTTTGTTTTACGTGCACTTTCCGATTCGGCTATTTGTGCTCTCAATTCTGCTTCTTTTAATGCAGATGCTGCTCTTTCTTTACCTAACAATCTTTTTCTCTGGATTCTATCTAAACCGAATACAAATCCAATAAACAAGAAGAAATAGCCAACATAAGCAGCTGTTGTACGCCACCACGGCGGTTTGATAATTATTTTCAAAGAAGTTTCCTTCGGATTCCAAATGCCGTCTCCGTTTGATCCTTTCAAACGAAAATTATATTCACCGGGCGGCAAATTAAGATATGAAGCAAATCTTCTGTTCGTGTAATTCCATTCTTTATCAATTCCGTCAAGCATAAATGCCAATTTATTTTTTGCGGGACGGGAATAATGAATCGACGCGAATTCGAACGAAAGATTGTTATCGGAATACGGAAGAGTTATCTCTTGTGTTTCACTTATATCTTTTTCAATGTCCAAATCAGAAGCAAACTTTTCTATTGGAACACCCGATATTTTCAAACTCGTAATCACCGGTTTGGGAAGAGAATTGTTTGAACTTCCCGGATAGAAAGCGTTCAATCCGCCGTAACCTCCGTAAAATATTTCGCCGTCATCGGTCATATCCACTGAATTATTCAACGGCATGTCGTGCAGTCCGTCGGTATTGTCGTAATTAATAAAATTAAGTTCACTATCAGAACTGTTTTTGTTGAGCATGGAAATTCCGCCGGTTGTTCCGAACCATATATTGCCGCTGAAGTCTTCCTTCATAAAAACGATCACATTGCTAACCAATCCGTCGCTTTGAGTTACGAGTTTAAATTTCTCTGTTTCGGGATTGAACCTTATCAAACCGACTAAAGTAGAAAGCCAGATAATACCGTCTTTGTCTTCAAGTATTCCGGTTATCTGATTTACCAACGGAAAAGTTTGAGTGCTATCGTCAAACCTGTATTGTTTGTATGTATAATCGGTTAGATCTAATTTGATAAGTCCCACGCCGTTTGCTGAAATCCAAACGGAATTCACGTATTTTCTACTGAACTCAATATCCAAAACAATTTCAAAAGGTGGGAAGTGAGTGTTGTCGAGTTCTTTTTTTATTTCGGAATTCAGATATGAATATTGTTTATCGCTCAGAGGAAGTACCTGAATGCCGTACCATTCAGAATCTGGAGGAGCTACTGTATTAAAATTATCGTAGCTGTTGCCGATATCGGTTATGAAATTAATTTTGTATTTACCTTTTGGAAGATCGAGACACCCGGCGGCAATTCTATTCTTATATCCTCCGCCAGCGTAAAAGGTCGTTTGTATTGTATCCGAAGTCCATAATTTTTTACCGGCGGAATTTTCAATCCAACCATGATCAAACATGTTGGTAGACAAACTGCTCTCCCTACCTTCTCCAAGATCCAGTAATAATACTTTCGTTGGTTTCTCGAGATCAAATTCCTTTGAAATAATTGCCGCCTCGCCGACTTTAAGAATTGAAGCGATCGGTTTGCTGTTATCAACTGCTTTGCGAATATTTGAATAAAGCTCCTTACTCATTTCTTTATTCATGATTGAGGGAAGTCTTGTAAAACTTTTGTCCTCCGGATTAAATATTTGAATGCCTTGTCTATTAGCTATCCATATTTTTTTATCAGGTCCGAATTTTAATTTATTTACATCAAAATTTCCGGTGCTGTATTTAATTTTTGTGAAAGGATAACTTCCAGTTCGTCTTGATTTAAGGTCAAGTTTCATTAGGCTGTTATTGTCCGAATACCAAAGATTGCCCCTTTCATCGGGCAGAAGATTATGAGTCGACGCTGTGGATTTTAAAGATTGTATTGTTGAAAAATTTCCAGAAGCTTTTTCGAATCTTAATATATCCTTAGTATTGTTGGCAAGAATCAAATTATCACTATTCGTTGGGTCTTGCACAACATTGATCACGGGATTAATTGTCGTTTCGTTTTTTCCTTTAGTTCCTATACTGTAAAATTGAAAAGGTTTTTTGGCAGGATCGAATTTGATAAGACCTTGTCCGCTTGTCGATATCCAATAAATTCCAAAATTATCCCTGTAAAAATTTGTTGTTTGAAGTCCTGAGATATTATCTGTTATGAATGAAACATTATGCGTATTAATATCGATATCCAGAATTCCGGGGATGCCCGCAACTAAAAGATGCTTGTTACTTTCTGCAAAAAAATTATAGAAATAAAATCCCGGACTTGGATTTAAGTTTGGAAATTTCGCGGCAACATCAATGGTCTCTATTTCATAAGTAACAGGATTATAAATGTAAATTTCATTTCTGCCGGCGAACATTAGCTTGCCCGAATTATCTTCGTAAATTCCTCCGATATTTGTCAAATTAATATTAGGGTCTGCAAAGAACGGTAGGAATTCATTTTTGGATTCATTGTAAATAAATACGCCGAATACAAAGTCGGCTGCTAATATATTACCGTTTTTTAATTCGGTTATTTTCCAAACTTCACCCGACGAAGAAAAAGATGTCAACTTACCGGAACGGTCACGGTAGTTTATTCCGACAAATCTATTTTTGGATTTATCATATAATTGTACTCCGGCATAATCTGTTGTAAACCACAGCCTTTTTTTCGAATCGCAGAAAATGTTTAACACATTGCACGGGTTTAACTGCGGACCTTTATCGATCGGAATATTCGAGAATGTATCGGTTGCCCTGTCATATTTACTTACTCTATCAGTTGTACCGATATACAAATTCCCGTCTGCGTCTTCATTGACCGAATATATAATGTTGAATGGAATGCTCGTGGAATCGTTCGGGATATTTTTGTAAACCTTTATATCATAGCCGTCGAACCGGTCAAGTCCGTCTACAGTTCCGATCCACAAATAACCGAGATGATCCTCGAATGTGCAAAGTACGACCGAGTTTGAAAGACCGTCGGAAACAGACATCTTCTCAAAAAAATATTTTTCTTGTGCGTCTACTAAATTTGCAATTAAAAACAGCAGACAGAAACATAAGAATTGAGTTCTCAATTTCTTGCTTTTGAATTTCATAGTTTCTCTTTTATTTTTTAAACTATCCACTAAATTCCATGCATGTATTTCTAACAAACAAAGTCTGGGTTATTTCACCTTAATTACAACGAAAGTAACATCATCTTCGGGATCAGTGTCGTTCGTCCACTTAATCCCTTCTTCCTTCAAATAATTCACTATCTCTTCCGGTTCTTTCTTCGCTACTTCCTCAAAACTGTTCCTTGCTCGTCTGTATCCGTATATTTCTTCATTTTCATTCTTTAACTCAGCAAAACCATCACTCATCATTAATATTGTATCGCCCCTTTCTATCTTTAACTCTTTTACTTCGTAATCTATTTGCTTCATTGCTCCAAGGGGCATGTTGTTTATTGTTACCTCTTCTACTGTTTGCGAATTTTTTCGATATAATATTAACGGAGGCATTCCCGCATTTGTTGTTATCATTCTGTTATTCTTTATCTGTACACATGTTAATGCCATCATCAATCTCCCAAGCTGCATATCTTTTATTGCTGAACTTGCATTCTCAAAAAATGGTTTCAATTCT
>CAZRIQ010000312.1:0-3619 GCA_964600175.1 uncultured Melioribacter sp.
CGTTCTCCAATCCGCGATCATACAATTTATACATTTCGGGAATTTGATTTTTTGAAGAAGCAACAATAACCTTTCCGCAAATTTTGAACTTAACATTGTTCTCTTCACAAAATTTGAGAAGCAGATCATAACCTTTTCTGCAATTTACTGCTTTCAAACTTCCCGGTTTATAGTAAATACCTGAATGGATTACTCCGCTGTTATTTCCGGTCTGATGTTTTGAAATTATATTTTCCTTTTCCAAAAGTAGAAGTTTTAAATGAGGGTTTTTCTCCAAAATTTTAAGAGAGGCAGCTAATCCAACAATACCTGCTCCGATAACAATTATATCATATTTCATCCTGAACAATCCATCAGCAAGCTGTGAAGAATTCTTTTGATTCAAATTTTGTTTATCAATTCCTATGGTCAAAAGGACCATCATTAAGGGTTAATCTGCTCAATAAAAGATTTCCGCTTTCTATATTTTTTCCTGTTCCTTCCTAAAGCGGGCAGCATAAATAATAGGTCCGTTCTTGAAATAAGGAAAAATTAAAATTATGTTTTAACGCAAAATAAGGAAATAATTTATGCTGGAAAAATATTTCGGTAATCTTATTGCTAAAGGCATTTCTATAACAAGCAGGTATTCGGAAAAATTTATTTTTATTTTTTTTTGTATCAGCATATCCAGCATAATGATTTCCATTTTTCTTATGCAGTTATTATTACTACTGTTATTTGTTCTATATTTATTTGAAAAATTCGAACAAAAGAAGAATGCTATTGATGGTTATACACTTGTTATTTTTTTATTTGGTTTTTGCAGACTATTAGCGATAATCTTTTCAAATTACCCCGATAAAAGTATTATATCATTGTATAAAGAATCACTACTTTACATTGGAATATTGACCTTCGGTTTTTACGCCAAAGTATTCTATAAAAAGATTAATATTATTCTTATTGTTTTCTTTATTTCATCTTTATTCGTAGCAATAGTGGGAATTGCTAAGTTCGATTTAGGATTGGTAAATCGATCACAATCCTTTTCGTCGGGATATTCTGTTTTTTCTTTATTCCTTACGCAATCTTTTATACTACTCATACTTACTTATCGTGAATTAAAATTTAAAAATTCAAAAATTCTTTGGGCGATTATTTTAGGAGTTATGCTGGTAGCCATTATCACATCATTAGGAAGGACAAATATTGTTATCGCATTCATAGTTTTAATTTATGCATTGGTAACAAAAAAGATTGATTTAAAACCGATATTGATTGTTTTTATTCTTACCGGGTCATTATCATTCATTTCATTTCAACTTAATAATAGAGAATTGACACAGCGTATTGATAACCCCCTTGCTCCCTCCGATAGAGATATACTTTGGGAAGGTGCTGCAAAGTTAGCATTTGAACATCCTTTACTTGGGTTTGGAACAGGAACATTTCATGAGATATTTCCATTTTCAAACAAGCTTGCAGATAAAGATATAGGCAGTTGGCAGAATGAATACATCTCAATATATATTGAAACCGGTATTATAGGACTTTTATCATATCTGTTTTTGATTTTTTACCTTTTCCGTGGATGTATTGTATATTTCAAGAAGAATACTAAAAGCGACTTAGCAAGAAGTACAGTGAATGGAATTGTGATAATATTAATAAGTTATTGTATTGTATCCATAACATCGGGATTCATTATTTCGATAATATCATCGGTACAATTTGCATTCCTTGTTGCTTTATTTTCTTCGGTAGAATTTTCAACTAGATATAATAGGCAAAGTAGCTCTCAAGTCTATAATAAATAACATTATAATCCTTTGGTATTGCCGGTTAGCATTTGCCAAACCGTTGAAAAAATAATTTGAACGTCCAGCCAAAAACTCCAATTTTCTATATACCAAATGTCATGTTCAATTCTATCAATAGTTCTTTTCCTATTTTCGCCCGTATCCGCAACATCCCCTCTTAGCCCGTTAATCTGTGCCCACCCTGTCAAACCGGGCTTAACAAGATTACGTAATTTTATCGCATCAAAGTACTGCAGATATTCTTGATTGAACGCTATGGCATGAGGACGTGGTCCAACTATTGACATTTCTCCTTTAAGGACGTTCCAGAACTGAGGTATTTCATCAAGATTAGTCCTACGTAAGAAACTTCCGATTTTTGTAATCCGTGAATCATTTTCTGAGGTTGGAGTAAATCCATTATCTTCCGACTCTTGTTCATCATACATTGAACGGAATTTGAGGCAGCGGAATTTTTCATTCTTTAAACCGATCCGCTCTTGAACAAAAAAGATTGGTCCGCGGGATGACAGTTTAATTATAATTGCAATTAACGGGATCAACCAGCTTAATACAAGAATAGATACGACAACTGCAAAACAAATATCAAACGACCGTTTTACAAACCGCCATTGAATTTCCGCAAGCGGCTCATTCCTAACAGTAATAATTGGAAAATTTCCTATTGTACTCAGTGAAAATCGTTGAGAAAGAAATTGAAGGTAGTCCGGGATGATATGTATTCTCAGGGCATTTTTGTTACAGGTATTAACAATGTTATTAAGCTTATGGGAATCGAAATTCGAAATTGCAATTACAGCTTCGTCAATTTTCTTTTTCTCCAGCAATACCTCAAGTTCACTAATTGTCCCGATTGGATTTACATCGTGTATTTCAGGTTTATCATCTATAAAACCTACAAAGTTATAGCCAAGATCCGGGTTCGTCTCAACCAATTTAACAAAATCGTTCCCTATTTTATTAGCACCGATAACCACCAAATTCCTAACATATTTATTGCTTTTACGCAGAGCTTTTTGAATCAAACCGAAAATGATTATCCTAAAACCGGAGAAGAGAAAAAGAAACACAAAATAAAGAACAATAAAATTACGTGTGAATAGATCTTCCTTTTTTGCAAAGATAAAAAAGATCGCAACTATAATTTGAATCAGGATATTCTTAAAAATAATTCTTGCCTGGAAGAAAAATTTACGTGGATTAAAATTGTTGTAAAAGCCTGTTATGTTTGTTGAAACGTACCATAAAATGTTCAGTCCCAACAACAGGACAAACATATACGGTCGTTGGTAAAGTATATAAGATGGCTGGGCAATCCAGGCAGCAAAAAGAAATGCCAGGTTCAGAAAAACCAAATCTGACAAAAGTTTAATTGAGTAGAGCGATTTTTGGTTTACCATCATAATTTTTCTTGATTCCAAATAGCACTGAAAGAAATCATTAAATGCAATTTAATTACATTTTTATTTATTATAGTAAGCTCAATTTTACTATAAAAGAAGCTTCATTCACGATAGACTAAATAAATATCTACTAAGCAGATTAAAACTACATAAATAAAAATAATATAATTCATAGATACAAAATAAGAATAATGGTTTCCGTAATTATTATCCAACATAACAACAGCGATTTAACCAGAATAGCAATTGAATCTTTTTTGAAATTACACGACAATAATTTTGAAATCATAATTGACGACTATATATTATGTCCTCGTTATTCTGCAAAAATATTTTCAGAAATTCCCAGGGTGCAAACTCCAGACTGGATGAAGAGCAGGCTCCTGCTTTGCGATTACAGGCCCATAGATATTA
>CAZRIQ010000313.1:0-3604 GCA_964600175.1 uncultured Melioribacter sp.
GAATTTATCACTCTTTGCCTTTTCGAACGATTCCTTTCCTTCCTTAAAAGACAAGTAGGCTATGACAACAGCGCCGATTGAATCTATTCCTCCTAGTCCCGTCAGTTCATAACCGACACTTGCAACCAACAGAACAATAGATAGGTAGAGGCAAGTCTTTGTACAATTAGCGTCCGCAATTATTGCATGTGAATCCAGAGCTTTGCCGACTTTAATTTTATATGTTATCAGCAACTGCATCGAAATAATTGAAATAATTGAAATGACAATTCCCCAGAAAGTCGTTTCCGGTTTGTGTCCTGTTATAAAATTATAGACGGCTGTAATTACGAGACCTACTGTGAGAATATAAAAGGAAGTTCCGGTAATCCTTAGAGCGGTTCGTTCGAAATCGTCTCTTGTTTCTTCTCCGCTTTGACCGATTCTTTTCAACAAATGCCAGATTCCGATTCCTGAAACAACTTCAACGAAAGAATCTACACCGAAACCGAATAAAGAGAGAGTGCCGTCTTCCAAGCCGAGGATTATGGAAACCAATCCTTCGGCGATATTATAAAAGATTGTGATTAAAGCGAGAGTGTAAGCAAGCGAATAAAATTTCGCCCGACTCTCGTTGGAAACCGAATCGGTAAACAACATATATAAACTGCCTTTCTGCAATCAATAAGAATTGTATTGCTGCATATGCGAATATGAACTAATTATCGGAATAAGCACTACCAGAAAAATAATAAAACCTAACACCATCAGCACCAGACTAATGATGATGAGTATCTTCAATATTCTAAAATATTTACCCTGGAGTTCGAATCCATATCTCATAGCCCTTGCATCGCTTGTCGTTTTGAATAGATCGAACTGATCTGCAGATTCCCGCATTCTAAGCCCAATCATTATATATGGAATTCCAACTATGGCGCCGATAATAGACAAACAATTCAGAGCGCCGTAAATGATTATAAAAAGTCCGACGAACCGCATGTCTTTAGTCATTTGTCCGAACAATATTTGGAACATCGACGGCGGTTTAACGTCGAGCGTACTTTCTTCATTTAAATTGATTTCGTTGAAATCATCCATTTCACCCTCCGTGTTTTTATGAAGTGATTCCTTTTTCCCCATTAATATAAAGATAATATTGATAATAAAAACAGAAAGGGGTCACCGGGGATATTCGACTTGATTTCACGGGAGTAAAAATCCCCATGGGATTTATTATCTATTCGGCGGTTTCGGTATAATAATTAACCGTTATCTAACTAATACCTTGAGATTTTCGCTATTTAAATTTCTTTTCAATTTCTACCACTTTGTTTTTGCTGTAGTCTGAAACACCAATCATCAAACCTGCAGTAACAACGACAGCCCCGCCGATCTGCCAGCCTGTTACGTTTCTTCCAAACAGCAGCATGATAAAAGGAAGCAGGGCTAAATAAACGTTTGTGTACGGTACCCAGAAATGCGCAGCAAATTTTGAGAGTTTAAAGAAACCGAAACTGTAGATATAACCCGAAAGTCCGGCCGCAACCACAAAAATAATCGGCAGCCAGTTGTTTGGAATTATCGTCCCTTCGAACAAACCGAAAAACCTGTTATAGTCGACCGAAACAAAAACGCCTTTCAATTCTTCTTTTACTTTGTCCGGAAGATTTTCTTTCAAGAAATATTTATCGTTAACCCTGTCGTAGTTTGCAAGGAGAAATTCTTTTTTGTTGTCGTCTGTCTTGGAAAGAACCTCGGTTTGCAATTTGTCGGCAGTGATTTCAAGCGGCAGATTTGCGTGGGTTAAATTTCCAATAATAGGAAAAATGAATAATGCAGAAGTAATAAAGATCATTTTCCAGATTTCGCGCCAAACGACCAATGCATTTGGTCCGACACCTTTGAAGGCAGTTTGTACGGTTTTATTGTTAAGAACCTGTTGGGAACAGAGACAGCAGTTAATAATGATAATCCATATTATGGCATTCAAGTCCAGAACCGAACGTGGATCGACATGCGCGCCGATTATACTTGGAATATGCGGCACTCCTAGCCCAAGGACAACCAATGAAATTCCCCACCAATGTTCTTTTCTGATAGGAGCATTGAACAAAACCTTTCCAAAAAACGGAAGGAATGCAAGATAAACATTTACATAGGGTGCATAGAGATGAGGGGAATAGTAGCGCGGCAGGTAGAAAAATCCAACGTTTTCAATAACGCCGGTAAAAGCACAGATTATAATTGTTGTCAGCGAAATTATTCCCGGCCAAAAATATTTTAATTCCTTACCGCGGATAAATTCAATTATTACGGCGACGACCGCCCATGCAAGCTTTGAGATTTCCCGCCACCAAGTCATTACACCGGGAGTTACATCAACCCTGCTTCCGCCGGTAAATTCCGGCTGGTTTCCCATCCAGTTAAGAAGGTATTGACCGCCTAAAGCGCCGTTGATAATTGAAAGCCATACTATCAGTATTACCCACTCCATCGCAGAGATCTCCCGGGTTAGTGAGAAAAATTATTTAGGATTTGATTTTGTGATCAAACCTTAACGATGAACAAGTTTAGTGATATTCTAAAGTACTTCCCCCGATAAATTCACGCAGAACCGAATCACCGGGTACAGGCGAATCGTCTGCAACCGGCTCGATCGCTTGAAGAACCTTCTTCACACGCGCTGCTCTTGTGTATGCATCGAGTCTTAAAGGATCATCTTTATATTTATTTTCCCATTCCGCAAAACTATCTGCAAGCATGGCGCTGTAAAGAGGCACCTCGTAAGACATTGATGTGTTGACAATGTAATCGGCAGTATTGCAGTAGGGAAGTATATTTCTTTTTTCGGAGGATCGGACGTAATGCCAGTGAAGGAGTGTTTGTTCCGGTTTGTATGCGCGGTGAACTGAGTCGCGAAGCATGCGGCGTATTAAACGTAAGTCTGTCCACCTGATGTAGATGTCGTCATCGTCTTTCATTTGAAGCAGCGGTTCAAGGTATAATTTGAATTTCTGTTCCGGCGGAATTTCTTTGCTGAACTCGGGAAACAGCCCGTGCAGACTGTCTATAAGCAGAACTTCATTGTCTTTTAGTTGAAGCGGTGTTCTATCGAGAAATCTTTTACCGATCTTGAAGTCATAGTAGGGGACTTTTATTTCTTTGCCGTCTGCCAATAATTTAAGATGTTCATTAATCATTTGAAGATCGAGTGCTTGCGGAGTTTCAAAATCATAATCGCCGAATTCATCTTTGGGATGAACTTCGAGATCGAAAAAATAATTGTCAACAACAAGCGGTTTAAAACTCATCCCAAATTTTTGCAGACGTTTCTCAAGTTTCATTGTAGTTGTTGTTTTGCCCGAAGAGGAGGGTCCGCTAACCATTACCATTTTCAGTTCTTTGCTTCTCTCTTTGATCATTTCTGCGGCAGTATCGAGCTGCGTTTCATAATAATTTTCGCACTCGTGAACGATGTGCGGGAATTCACCCGCTTGTATTCTATTGTTCAGCGAATTGATTGTATTTAGATTATGTGAAACAGACCAGTCGAGCGCGCGCCAGACTTTTGCCCATGGAATAAACTCGGATGGTTTTGAGAAATGGCGTGAGTCGTCTTGTC
>CAZRIQ010000314.1:0-3604 GCA_964600175.1 uncultured Melioribacter sp.
TAATTTGATAATCCCGGATAGCTCAAGAACATTTGGTGATATTTCAATTTCGGTAATGTCTTCTTTATCGGATATTAGATTGAAATACTTTTCAACCATTGCAGAAAGACTCTGCTTATTTTTCTGAGCATATTTTTTGGCACGATCAATTGCTCTTTTATTAAGTTTTAACGTTAGTTTGGTATTCATATAGTTCCTTTCGAAGAGTACGTAAAAAATCTTAGGGAAAGATACGTATCGCTATCCCAATTTTCAAGTAGGAAAGAAAATCCAATAGGCTGGACGATCTTCGTAGAAGATCAATAAAAAATCTAAATCGTCTCACGTCTGCCGTTTCACGTTTAACGAGACACTCAGCGTTCGAGATTCCGAGTCAGGCCCGGAATGACACGGAGAAAAATTATAAATCCTCTACGAGGATTAATGTTTTTTTGTTGGGGGTCTTTTTTACAATAATAGAACTTCTACGAAGTTCTACCTTTGATGACATCCTAGATGTCAAATTATTGTAGAAAAAGAACAACGAACCAATGAGAAAGATCTTCGTAGAAGATCAATAAGAAATCTAAATCGTCTTACGTCTACCGTTTTGCGTCTAACGTAGCACGGTGTTATCACCCACATAAAGACTTTGACACAATTCAACTTATAGCTAATTTTAACGCATAATTTGAAAACCGGTTGAAAATTGGCAAAGATGAATTTACAGTACATAAAACCGTTAAAAAAGTTCGGTCAAAATTATCTTGTAGATAAGAACATTGCCGAAAAGATTCTAAATGAATTCGATCCGAAACCGGACGATTTGGTGTTGGAAATTGGTCCCGGCAAAGGGGCTTTAACTCAACATTTGGTTAAGAAGTTAAAGAAACTCTATGCGGTTGAAATAGACAACCGGGTAATAGAGAACCTTAAAAATGATTATGACAATATTGAAGTGATTAATGTTGATTTTCTCAAGCTCGACCTTGCCGGCTTTTGCAGCGAAAAAGACAAAGTTAGAGTTATCGGGAATATACCGTATAACTTAACGTCGTCTATAATTTTTAAGTTGATAGAACAGCGAGAGTTAGTTGAGGATGTAGTTTTGATGGTTCAGTATGAAGTTGCAAAGAGAATTTCTGCAAAACCGAACATTAAAGATTACGGCATCCTAAGTGTGCTTCTTAACTTCTTTGCCGAAACGAAATACTGTTTCAAAGTATCGTCAAATGTCTTCCGCCCCAAGCCGAAAGTTGATTCGGCAATAATTCATATTTATTTCAACAAAGAGTTGCCGGCAGATATCTCTTCCCCGTTGTTCATACAAACAGTTAAAGCGGCTTTCGGCAATAGAAGAAAGATACTAAAAAATTCGTTTTCCAACAGCGCATTCGGCGATATTGATTTTTCTGGTTCGGGAATCAATCTTACAAGGAGAGCGGAGACTTTAACAACAGATGAGTTTATTTCTTTAACGCGTTTTATTTCGGAAATAAAAAAATAATTAATACCGTATTTTCCCGGCGTCGACTTTTTGAACTATTTCAACAATCAACATAAAGTATCTATCTAAGGAACAATTTGAATCTTCGCGTAAATAACAATGCCCGTCGTTCGTTTGAGCTTTGCAATTTATACAAACAGTATTCTTTAGTTTATCATAACACTCTTGAAGGTTATCCGGGTTGCCGCTGTGAATTACCGAAACAATCTCGGCAAGAAAATATTGAACCGCACATGTTTCTTTTTCGGTTAATGTACAATTGCCGTCTTCGTTTGAATCGACACAAATTGAGCATACATGATCACGAATTGCTCTTATATATTTTTCCATTTTATAAACCTATGGATTAAATTAACCATCACTATATTAAAAGAAAATAAGAAATAAAAAAAGGATTAACGAAGTTCGTAGCCAACTACTACTGACAAAAAAGTTACCTTATAGTAAAAATTTTAATATTTCTTTTTCTGTGTGAATTGCCGCCCCATTTATGGAACGGATAAGAAAAATACACAAAAACATTTTGGCTTTAGCCACATTAAACAATGTGACTAAAGTCAGTCACTTAGTTTGTAATAGCAACCCGTCCCGTAAACGGGACGGGAATTTCGGTAATTTCTAATTCTGTTATATAAAAATATTATTATAATGAAAAACAAAAGGAACTGTTTTTATACGGCCTTAAGCCAGAAAAATAAACATGGATAAAAAATCTCAAGTAAAAAGAATTTTCGATGCAATCTCATACCGGTATGATTTTCTAAATCACTTTTTAAGCGCCGGAACCGATCTCTACTGGCGGAAAAAAGCTTTGAGGCTTACCGGCTTTGGAAAAGTTTCAATATTGCTCGATATAGCGTGCGGAACCGGTGACTTCGCAATTGCAGCAAAGAAAACCGGCGTTTCAAGAATTTACGGTGCGGATTTATCCACAAATATGCTGAAGCTGTTCAATGAGAAAACCGATTGGAGCCGGGGAAATACAGTTCAATCGGTTGCTGAATTTTTACCGTTCAAAAAGGGAAGTTTTACTAACATAACAGTTGCTTTCGGCGTTAGAAACTTTTACGATATCTCAAGAGCGTTTAAGGAATTTTCAAGAATATTAAGCACAAGCGGTAAAGTAACCGTGCTTGAATTCAAACTTCCGGAAAATTCTTTTATCAAAAATTTGTACCTGCTCTATTTCAATAAAATACTTCCGTTCATCGGCAAACTAATCTCAAAAGACAAAGAAGCTTACACTTATCTTCCAGATTCCGTTAACGAGTTCGACCAAAATATTGATCTGCCGGAGTTGTTTAGACAAGCCGGCTTTAGAAAAGTTGATTTGTATTCACTCACGTTTGGAATCGTTCAGGTTGTAATTGCGGAGAAGTGATTTACAACTACTTACCGAATTTCTTGATCAAGATTTCTTTTAATTTATTAAATGACTCGGCTCTATGACTAATTCTATTCTTTTCTTCAAAAGTCAATTCGCCGACTGTTTTTGAATATCCTTCGGGAATAAACACGGGGTCGTAGCCGAATCCTCCTTTTCCCCTCTCTTCTTTGATTATCTCACCGAGAAGTTCTCCTTCAACTTCAATTTTGTCTTTGCCGTTGAAGAACAAGGCAAGACTGACAAACTTCGCTTTGTGAGGTTCAGGGAATTCTTTCAACTCGGAAATTATTTTCAAATTATTGTCTTTATAAGTACAATTTTCACCAGCGTATCTTGCGGAGATCACACCCGGTCGCCCGTCAAGCTGTTCAACTACGAGACCGGAATCATCTGAAATTACAGGCTTTTTATAAATCTCGTAAACCGCTTTTGCTTTGAGAAACGCATTCTCGCTGAATGTAGATCCCGTTTCCTCAACATCAATATTATTACCGAGATCATTAAGAGAAACGATTTCAAAAGGCGAGTCTTTAAATATATCTTTTACTTCTTCTACTTTACCTTTGTTTTGAGTTGCAAGAATAATCTTCATTTTTCTCCTTCCGGTAGTAGTTCATCCAATTTTTCCATTGCAAAACGTAAATGCGGAATTACAATTGATCCGCCGACAATCAGAGCAATATTAAACGACTCGCAAAACTCCTGCCGCGTTGCACCTTCTTGAACCGATC
>CAZRIQ010000315.1:0-3591 GCA_964600175.1 uncultured Melioribacter sp.
TTCAATCAACAAATTAAATCCGCTTGAAGGATTGTTTATTAATACCAACGCAATTAAACCGGTTCCGACAACAACAGCGCCGAGAAGAAGTTTGAAATATGAACCGATGATTGGCGTCATTCTAGCCGAACGTAAATTTATTGCTGAGAATGCACGCTGAATAATTAGAAAATCCGTAGTCCAATATCCAAATGCGATTGCAAAACCAAGACCTAAAACCAATCCTCCCCATGTTATATACATCGGGTTATTCTGCGGACTTCCGGACGTTGACCATAAGGTTTTAAATCCTTCTGAAAGAGCATGCGAAATTGCTGCAGGTCCCCCTATATCTACCAATCCAAGTATAGGAAGAATTAATATGCCTGCCCATATTAAGAAGAACTGAAGAATCTCTGTGAACATTGCAGAAAGCAAACCGCTGAGAGTAACATATAATGCAACAAAGGCAGCTGATAGCCAGATGCTCAAATCCCAATTCCACCCAAGAAAAGTATGAAAGATTAACGCTTGCAAGTACATCGCAATTCCGGAAACCAAAACCATATTTACAACAAACATTGCGGCGTTAAAAACACGCGAGCTTTCGTTGAACCGGGCTTTCAAATAGCCGGGTATCGATTTGATTTTACTATGGTAATAAAACGGCATCATGAAAACACCAAGGAATAACATAGCTGGCACGGCACCTATAAGATAAAAGTGAGCGGCGTACAAACCGTACTTTATACTCTGCCCGGCATAACCTATTACTTCCATCGAACCCATGTTGGCCGACATAAACGCAATGCCGCATACCCACATACTGTTCCGTCTTCCGGCAAGGAAAAAATCATCATCGGTTTTTGTGAATTTTTTTAGATAGAAACCCATCCAAGCAATAAATGCGAAGTAAATAATCATAATCGCCCAATCGAAAGGGGAAAGAGAAATAGAAACCATAGCTAATTCTCGCTTTAATTGTAAAATGTTTTCCAATACTATTTTTTTATTATTTCAACATATCCATCTTCAATATCATATTCGGCATCTTGATCGAGTTTATAGATTCTTTCAACTTGTTTCCATTTTTCCTTGGCTGAAGATGAAACCGATGTTTTCTGAAATTTTGATACTACAGCTTCCCATTCGGATTGGCGGGGCATTGATGCAAGTTTTGTCATTGCTTTATCGTGGTCAAAATTTTCGACAGTATCCATGATCATAAAAAGCGTTGTTCCGTCTAAATAAATCTCCATATCGATGATCCCGACTTCTTTCATACCTTTGGTTATTTCGGGCCATGCGTTTCCCATCGCGTGCAACTTTTTATATTCTTCAATTAATGCCGCGTCATTTTCCAACTGAAGTGTTTTGCAGTAACGTTTGAATTTTTTCATTCTTAAAATCTAACTTTGATTTTAAATGCGCCGGCAATTTCTTTTTCCGATGCAACAACAACATAGCCGCCTCCGCAACCGGAAGTTATTGCCCCTGCATAATTAGAGAAATATTTTTCTTCCATCTCTTTCATAATATATTCCGGAACAGTGTACGGAAGCATCTTTTCCCAGGCAAGAAATGATTTTGTCATTGATCCGCCTAACCCGACAGTATCTTTTTTAATTATACTTTGCCAGCATTGTTCGCCTGCATTGCTGAGTTCTTTGACAATATCGGCAGTTAGATTTTTTTCTTTTAATGGGTCATAACCAACCGGTCTTGGTTCAAGCGGGATTAAATAGAGAACCTTTGACAGCCATTCGCATGTTTCTTTATCGATGATAGAATCGATTTGTTCCGGCCAATAACCTCCGTTATAATACAGACGGCTAATTCCGGGATTCAACAAACCGATATGATCTTGCGAACCTGAAATATATTTTGAACCTGGAGGATTTTCTGCACCGAATAAAATTTTTGCATTCTTTATCGGATTTCCATTTGGATATTGATTTCCCCAAATATCTATTGCAACCTTTCTGGAACTTGTTGCCATACCGGAACGGTCGTTGAAATCTATTGTAGGCCACAACTGCGCAACGACAACACTCCCCGGATGAATTTCCGAAACCCACGGTTGATCCATCCAACCGCCGGCAATACAAATCCTATAAGGAAATTGTAATTCCTTTTTTGTAGATGAACTTGCACGCGCGGGCAATCCTTTTTCAGGAATTCTTTCTAAAACTTTGTACTCAACTCCAAGCTTTTTACACAATTCTTCTTTGCCGGAAGTGTGCCCATCCAAATTAACAATAAAAACATCGGGTTTAATTCTTTTCATGTCGGGTTCAAAATCCAACATGCCGGAACCCGCAGCAACAAAAGCTTCTTCAACAAAACGAATTGAGTTCACCATATAAACTCTCTCCTCTTGAGAAAAGTATGGTGCTTTTCCTTTCAGTAAAAGTAGGTTCGAATCGGCGCCAACCGCCACGTAAAGTTTTCCATATTGCGCTGCGGTTTTTAAAAATGCTACATGCCCGCCATGAATCAAATCGTAACAACCGCTAACAAGAACTTTCTTTTCTTCCATTAGAATAGTTCTGCCAGTTAAAATTCGTTGAAGACAACTTTTTTAGAATCTTTTCCTTTATTCTCGATCATCTGTTCTTTGATCCAATCATAAGTTTTCTTCAATCCGTCCTTCAAAGGAATGGAAGGTTCCCACCCAAGATATTTTTTGATTAAAGTGTTTTCGCTGTTTCTTCCGCGAACGCCCTTCGGCGCATCCGGATCATATTTCCTTTCAAGTTTGTATTTTGCAATTTCTTCTACATAATCAACAAGTTGGTTGATCGAAACCATTTCAGCGCTTCCGAGATTTATCGGTTCTTCGATATCGCTGTGCATTATATCGAGAACTCCTTTTATGCAATCGTCGATATACATAAAGCTTCGAGTTTGATGACCGTCACCCCAGATAATAATTTCTTTTTTGCCGTATAACTCTCCTTCAATAACTTTCCGGCATATAGCCGCAGGAGCTTTCTCACGTCCTCCGTCGTAAGTACCGAATGGTCCGTAAACATTATGGAAACGGGCGACACGTGTTGTAAGCCCAAAATCTTCACGAAAGTGACGGCACATTCTTTCGCTGAAAAGTTTTTCCCAACCATAACCGTCTTCAGCAAGTGCTGGGTATGCATCGGATTCTTTCAATCCCGGATTATCCGGATCGGTTTGCTTCTCCCCGTTATAAACACAAGCAGAGGATGAATAAAAAAATCTTTGTATACCTAGATCGCGCGCAGCCATCAATAAATGTGTATTTATAAGAACACTTAGCATGCAATCGGCTTTATGCATTTCTATAAATCCCATTCCGCCCATATCCGCAGCAAGATTGAAGACTTCTTCATAGCCGTTTAGCGCTTGGTAACAATTTTCTTTGATTTTCAAATCCAATACTAGGTTTTCCACTCCAGGAGTAATTTGATACCATCTGCTCAAAGGTTTGATATCAACTGCACGAACCTCGTGACCCATTTCTTTTAATTTCTTTGATAAGTGTCCGCCTATAAATCCTCCTGCACCGGCAACTACAATTTTTTTCATATTCTTTTTCCTTCTTTAATATTCTATAATATTTATTAACTAGTTTCCCTT
>CAZRIQ010000316.1:0-1075 GCA_964600175.1 uncultured Melioribacter sp.
AATATTTACATTCCACAAAGTTGAGAATAAGATGGAAGCAAAATTAAAAACAATAATTATCGATGACGAAAAATTAGGAAGAGAGATTATTAAAAATTACTTGTCGAAACACGCAGACATAGAGCTAATCTCCGAATGTTCAAACGGTTTTGAAGGAATAAAAACCATAAACGATCTAAATCCGGATTTAATTTTTCTCGATATACAGATGCCGAAGTTAAGCGGGTTCGAGATGCTCGAACTGCTTGATAAACCTCCCGTCATTATTTTTACAACTGCTTTTGATCAATATGCGATTAAAGCATTTGAGGTTAACGCTACCGATTATCTTCTAAAACCTTTTTCACAAGAGCGTTTCAGCGAGGCAATTCAAAAGGCAAAGAAACAATTGAAAGACAAAAAAGGCTACGCTGCTTCGCTCCAGGGCTTAATGAACAAAATTGACGAACGGCAGGAATACCTTGAGAGAGTCGTTGTTAAAACCAACCAAAAAATTCAACTCATTCCGATAGAAGAAATTGATTACTTGGAAGCCCAAGACGATTATGTAATGATTCACACCCCAAACGGGAAGTTTCTTAAACAGAAAACAATGAAGTATTTTGAGAAAAACCTTAACCCGGAAGAATTTTTAAGAATACACCGTTCGTTTATTGTTAGAATAAAAAGCATAAAACAAATAGAGTTATACGAAAAGGATTCCCATATAGTAATTCTTCCCAACGGCACTAAATTGCCCGTCAGCAAAACCGGCTACCAAAAGTTGAAAGAGATAATGAAATAGGAAGGAATCGTTAGACGTAAGACGATAGACGTGAGAATCAAAATCTCAAATCGCTAATCCTTGTTCTAAGACCAATCATTTAGAATATCTTTCCTCTTCGGGGAAATTATAATATATCCTCTACGAGGATGTTCAATTCGTGATGCTTCTTTTTTCTACAACAATAAAACATCTCGTTAGAGTCCGCCCGTCGGTCTCGTTAGACCGCCGAGGTCCGACGGATTAGACTCAAACGAAGTCTAACAACTACGATGTTTTGCAATCGGACCTCGTAAAGGTCAAATTATTGTA
>CAZRIQ010000316.1:1085-1774 GCA_964600175.1 uncultured Melioribacter sp.
CCTTTCACGTTTTTAATCCTCGTAGAGGATTCATAAATCTTATACTAGCGCTAAAGTCAAAGAAGAAAATAAAGTAAAGATTGACCTATTAGTTAAAAAATCTCTAATTGAAGTTTAACTCTCCTATAACTATATTTTGACACATAAATCTCGAAAGAGGCATTAATGAATTACGATAGAGATCTTCAGTCGATTCAAGAAGCTCGCACATTAGCCGCAAAAGCAAAAGAAGCACAACTCGAATTCAAACATTACAACCAGGAACAAGTTGATAAAATTGTAAAAGTAATGGCCGACGCAGGCTACCATGAAGCCGAAAGACTCGCAAAATTAGCTTACGAAGAAACCGGCTTTGGTAAATGGCAGGATAAAGTAATTAAAAATCAGTTCGCGACAAAAGATGTCTACGAATCGATAAAAGACTTGAAGAGCGTAGGTGTCATAGATGTTCAAAAAAACGGTAAGATAGTTAAGATAGCCGAACCGATGGGAGTTGTTGCAGCATTGGTTCCGTCGACAAATCCCACATCGACTGCAATGTTCAAGGCAATCATATCGGTTAAATGTAGAAACGGAATTGTTGCAAGTCCACATCCCAAAGCAGTTAACTCAACTGCAGAATCGATTAGAGTTTTATCCGACGCAGCTGAAAGTGCCGGCGCGCCGAAGGGCTTGATGCAGTCAATGAC
>CAZRIQ010000316.1:1784-3590 GCA_964600175.1 uncultured Melioribacter sp.
GCACTGATGCGCTGATGAAAGACAAAAACATTGCCGTAATTCTTGCGACTGGCAGCACTCCTATGGTAAAAGCAGCTTATAGTTCGGGCAAACCGGCACTCGGCGTCGGTTCGGGTAACGTCCCGGCTTTCATTGAAAGAACCGCCAATTATCAGAAGGCAGTTAAGGATATAATATTTGGAAAGACATTCGACAACGGCGTTCTTTGTTCATCCGAACAAGCAATGATTGTGGACAGACCGCTGCTGGAAAAAGTTGTTGAGGAATCGAAAAGGAATGGTTGCTACTTTGTTAACGCCGATGAAAAAATAAAATTGGAAAAAGTGATTCTTAAGAATAGAAGAATCAATCCCGACATAGTAGGAAAGCCCGCTTCGTCTATAGCCAATTATGCCGGCTTCAGCGTTCCCGAAAACACTACGGTTTTAATTGCAGAATGTTCCGGCGTTGGACATGATGAACCGCTTTCGATGGAAAAACTTTCTCCCATACTTGCGTTTTATATTGTTGACGGCTGGCTGGAAGGATGCCACAAATGTATTGAACTTTTGGAGTTCGGCGGCATCGGGCACACACTGGTTATCCATTCCAACGATAAAGATATAATTATGAAATTCGCCCTTGAGAAACCCGCATTCCGTATTGTTGTAAATACACCTGCAGCAGTAGGAGCAGTAGGCTACACGACTTTGCTAACACCTTCAATGACTCTTGGTCCAGGCACATGGGGCGGTTCGATTATTTCAGAAAATGTTTCTGCAATTCATCTAATGAATGTTAAAACATTGGCATACGAAACAAAACCGGTCAACTCGGGAAATTGTATAAACACTTACGAGCACAACGGTGAATTCGCAAAACCGAGTTATCAACCGGGTAACTTTGAAAACATCACGGAAAAAATTGAAGAAAGATTGAGAGCCCGTGCAGGCAATCCGTCGGTTGATCCTTTGGGAAATATTAGTCAGTCATCAAATAAAGTTAAGAAAGGAATAGTTTACGGGGCGGGAATTTCGGAAGAAGAAATTTCAAAAATAATAAGAGAATTCAACAAGAAATAAATTAAACGCCCAAATTCTTTTACATAGACTTATCAAAGCATTACGGTAATATGTTGCAGCTTCAAACACTCTTTTCAGCTACTAATTTACGGATTAGCTTTGAACAAAAAGAAGATAAATAAAACAAGCGACGAAAAAAATAAAAAATTCTACGAGTGGAATATCAAGTCGGGAGATTATAAAAGAGACGATGAATCAACATGGAGTTTTTTTAAGAAGAGAATGAGAAGAAAAAGAATTCTCATTGCGTTAAGTATAATTCTTTATATAGCGATTCTTATTCTGGTTTTACAATATATTCTCGGTTCTTAAGAGTACCTATCCAGCTTAAACTTTTCGCCTAGGTAAAGTTTTCTCACATCGGCATCCTCGGCAAGTTCATTTGCAGTTCCTTCCTTAAAGATTTGCCCGCTAATCAGAATGTAAGCCCTATCAACAATGCTCAGAGTTTCGTGCACGTTATGATCTGTAATTAGAATCCCGATTCCCTTATGCTTAAGGTTGGCAACAATGTTCATAATATCCTCAACAGCTATGGGATCGATTCCGGCGAATGGTTCATCAAGCAAAATAAATTTGGGATCGTTTGCCAGAGACCTGGCAATTTCGGTACGCCGTCTTTCGCCGCCGCTTAATTGGTAACCCATACTTTTTCTAACGTGCTCGATGCCAAGCTCTTTAATAAGATTTTCCGATTTCGATTTTCTTTCTTCGTTTGAAAGCGGCATCATCTGCAGCACTGCCA
>CAZRIQ010000317.1:0-3585 GCA_964600175.1 uncultured Melioribacter sp.
ACACAAGAAGTCTTGCTATCATATCGAATTCGAGTATCCCGCTGAATTCCTTGCTCAAATCGAACAAGGAACTAAGCTGGTTTACTTTTCCATCAAGATTGCGGTTCACCTTTTTAAGTTTATCAACTATCAAAGAATTCTCGATCGCAGTAGCGCCTACATTTAAAATGGTACGTAAAAAATCTTTGTCTTCTTTAGTATATTCTTTCCCGGTCAACTTGGTTCCGAGAATTACGATTCCCTTTACACCGTCGCTGGATTCTATTTCATCATAATGAGCAAAATTATTGTTTTCGAGAAAACCTATAAACCCGGCATCGGCCGAATAACTATTTACGTTCACTGAAGGAAACAATTCTACTTTATCCTTTGATACACCTTTAGACGCTTTAATTCCGAGAATTCCTTCCTCATTAATGGTAGCAATAACTGCCCTGCTCGTTTGAAATTTGCTCAAGCAAGTCAAAAGTAAATTATTCAAGGTGAAATGGAGATCAAGACTCGAATTGATAAGATTGCTGAAATCGACAAGAGCGGCTAAATTTCTGAGTGCTGCGTTGTTATCGGTTGTATGCATTACCTTACGATAGATATTTTACCAATACTACTTTATTTCTGTTTTGAACAGTGGTGTACTTAACCTCGTCCATCAATTTCTTCATCAGGAAAACGCCTAATCCGCCTACCTTCCTCTGTTTGTAGTATTCCTTAACATTGGGCTCCGGAACAAGTTCCGGGTTAAAATGATTGCCGTTATCGGTAATTGATACAATGAACCTGGGGGTTTCAAAGTTAATTGAGATAAGAATTTCACCTTCCGGGGAATATCTATACGCGTGTTTAATTACATTAGTACATGCTTCATCAACGGCAAGAACGATTTTGGAAACCGTTTCATTATCGAAGCCGGTTTTTGCCGCTGCATCTTTCGTGAATTCTCTTATCAACGAAAGATTGTCGGTCGTACTTTTGACGACCAGCTCTTTAGGAAATTTTATATTCATTGAATTCAAGATTGTCCCTGTTCGCTAAACTTGTTAATTGCTTCTTTTTCTTCTTTAAAAAACTCGTACAGAACAGGAAAACCGAGCAGATCGAAAATGTTGTAGACATTTTCTTTCATGTTGGAGAATTTGATATCTCCACTGTTATCGCGCATGGTTTCCACATACGCCATAAAAACACCTAAACCGGCACTGCTGATGTAATTAAGGTCGTGGAAATTAACCACAACCTTATACTGCTGACCGTCAATCAGCTTGTTAAAAGCGCTCTCCAATTCAGGTGCGGTATGAGCATCTAAATAGCCCTTAAGGTCTAATATGCTCACATTGCCAACTCCCCGTAAGTTGACGTTGAAATCCGCCATCAATTAACTCCGTTTGATTTGTTATTAGAATTCCATTTAAATAAAACTAATGTTATATCGTCGTGTTGAGAACGATCTTGTGAAAATAAACTTAGCTCCGTCATAATCTGGGTCGTAATATCCTCCGTGTTTTTACCTTTATTCTTTAACAGTATTTTGTCGAACCTGTCGTAGCCAAAATCTTCAAGCTTTGCATTCTTCGCTTCAGGTATCCCGTCCGAATAAAAAACAATAACGTCATTTTGTTTTAATTTTATTTCCATTTCCGAAAGCGTGCTTGAAAAATTTGTTCCGTAATCCAAACCAAGCCCGATTCCGGAAGGCTGTAATTTTTTAATTTCGCCGGCACTGCAGTAAAGAACAGGGGTGTGACCTGCTCTTGCAAAACTAAGCTTACCTGTTCTAAGATTTATAATTCCGTAGATAGCTGTTACGAAACTTTTCTTTTCTAGACTGTCTTTTAAAGACTCGTTGGCTTTTATTAAAAGTTCTCTCGGATTAGGAATAATTTTAGCCAGCGATTCAAAGATACCCTTTAATTCTGACATAATGAAGGCTGCAGAAATTCCTTTCCCGGAAACATCGGCAACAACGAAACCGAGATTCTCATCGTCCAACTGGAAAAAATCGTAGTAGTCACCCCCGACTTCAAAGGCCGGGATAAATATGGTAGATATTTCAAGATTTTCAAAATGCGGAATTTCATGCGGCAATATTTTACTTTGAATATCCCTTGCAACGTCCAATTCTTTTTCGAGACGCTCTTTTTCCAAAGACTCCTTAATAAGTTTGGCATTTTCCATTGCAACTGCTGCATAATCCGCAAAAGCCCCAACGGCTTTCTTATCATCTTCATCGAAATTATACTCATGTTTTCTTGCTGTGAATAAGTAACCGCTTATCTCCCCATGAACTTTTAAGGGCGATATGGCAATCGATCCGAAATTAAATATTCTCACATCGTTTCTAATCATAATTCTTATTGAACTTCTATTGATTGTCTTTACACTCTCGATATTATATGAATGTTCCTCCAATAACGATTCGGTAACTTTTTCGGCTTCCACGTAACCGATATTGTTGACCGAGCTGAGTTCATATTTATCATTGACTTTCGTAACAAGCCACGCGGAATCGGAGTTACACACTTTTGTTGTCAGCGTTGTAATCGAGTCTGCCAATTCCTTAAAATCAAAAACCTGTGTTATCAGTTTTGTCAAATCGAACAATGAAGATACTTCTTCGGCTTTACGGTCAAAAGCTTCTGCAGTAGGCAGATGAAACAAAGTTGTAAAAAATATTACACCGGAATAAATAACACCGTAAATCATAACCAAGCTTAAAGCCGTATGCAGACCGGGCGAAAAAGTAAATATTATTTGTTTTATAGCATTATCATGAACCAAAAGCCCGAAATTTATTCCGTATAATGCCGCAAGAACAATCGAGATTATCAGTAAATAAATTTTCTGTTTTTTCTGAAGGAATGCAATCCAGGCAACACGAAGCGAATTTATTGAAATAAGAATAATTGAAACCACGTAAAAAGCATCTTTGGGATAATCGAAAGAACTGTCGAACTTGATCAAGAGATTTGAAAAGTACGCCAGCGTAAAAAACACAAGCATGGTATTGAAGTAGGTCCGCGGGTCCCTCTTCTGGCGGAGATAAAAAAGTTCTCTAAACGAAGCAAAGATAAACGTCATAGCACCGATAAAAATAAAGGCAATAAGAAGAATGAAAAAAGAGCTAATGAAATTCACTCCGCCGCCGCTGATCTGTGAATTATCAAAAAAGGTATCGCACAGTGTAATAATCAAAAATATAAGTGCGGCAAGTATTCCGGAATTCAGTATTAATGTGAAAGGAGAATTTACCTTGGTGCTTAAAAATTCTTTTACGTAATCGAACAAAAAGAATAAGGTTAGAAAAACAAGAATCTCATGCGCAATGTGAATTATCAGCGAGTCGTGCGACGGAAAAACTACGTTGAATAAGAAAAGAAGGATAGACACTAAAATTGTGTTTTCCAGCTTTCTCGCCTGTGTTAGTCTGTAAAAACTAATCTGCATAGAACCAACTTGTAGTCAAAATCGACATATTTAATTTAATTGAAACACCTATTTATTTAAAGAAAGAAGAATCGAGAATTACAGTTCTAACGTGTAGAACCTACATCAACTCTTTTTTCTATTTCACTTTAGGTTTTAGTACCT
>CAZRIQ010000318.1:0-3582 GCA_964600175.1 uncultured Melioribacter sp.
AGAAATATATCTTTATTAGACAATATTGTCAAGTATTTAATGAGTAGAGGTCCATCACACTTTCTTAAACTTCTCCCAATTTCCAAACCTAAATTTCACAAAAATAACGCCTGCATAGAGAACTACATAAAACGGTAAAGCAGACCAGGCGCCAATTAGACCAAACTTCAAAACAACTCCCAAAAGGTACGCTATCGGCACAAAAATGAACCAATTTACAATAACTTCGGACATCATAACGAAAAATGTTTGTCCGGCTGCCTGCAATCCGTTAGCAAGCACAACACCAACAGAATAGAAAATTTGACCCAATCCGGCTATACGTAAAGCCGGTGCCGCTGTTTCAATTATACTGTGGTCATTAGTAATAAGAATCAAGATAAGCCGCGGGAAAAGTGTGAAAATTATGCCGACCAAGAAAGTGTAAAACGTTGCCAATTTACTAGTTTCAAATCCAAAGTGTTTTGCCTGACGAATATCACCTTTGCCCAGACTGTTTCCAACCAAAGTTTGAACTGCAATTCCAAAACCAAAACAAGGCATTAGGGAAATTAAAAGTGAAGAGAAGACAACATTGCTGGCAGCTTGTGCAGCGGTACTAATAAAACCCGTAATTGCAATGAAACTTAAAAACCCGACAAGTATAAAAATATTCTGAAGTGAAACCGGTGTTGAAATTTTTACTATGGATCTGGCAATATCTTTAATGAACCTGAAGTTTTTAAACATCATGTATTTTTTCCGGTAGCTCGGCAAAAGAGAGATAGTCAGATAAAAAAGCCAGTCGAATATTGTAGCAAAAGTTGAACCGACACCTGCGCCGGCTAATCCCATTCCTTTAATTCCGAATGCACCGTATATAAATATGTAATTAAAAATGATGTTCAAAAAATTTGCAATAATACCGGAGAACATGAAAATCTTAGTCTTCCCTATCCCGAAGTAAAATCCTCTGTAAGAGACCGTCATTAAAAAGAAAGGGATCCCCATAAACCGGTAATAAAGGTATTCACCTGCATAGAAACCTACTCTTCTATCAACGGCAAAAAAATCTGCAATGTTGTAAGAAAAAAACACAACTATAAGAGAAACAATAGTTCCAATAACCAGCGAGAGGATTAACGATGTATTTAATACATCGCCTATTCCCTGGTAATTCTTTTCCCCATAACGGCGGGCAATTAGTACGTGTGTTCCGGTTGCAAGACTCGAAAACAAACTTATCACTGCCCAAGTGGCAAACACCCCTAATCCCATAGCAGCCAAATAATATTGGGCGTTTTGTAAACGACCAACCATCGCCGTATCAACAAGAGAAACGATCATTTGGGTTGAGAGTCCCGCTATGGCAGGTAGTGCTAACTTCAGTATGTATTTATGATCGGATGAATAAGAAAAGAGTTTCATAGAACACAAAAATATCTAATTAATTTTTGTAGTAAAAACAAAATTGCAAAATTAAATTGAAAAGAAAGACTACTTGTATTGTTAATTTTTGGATGAAAATCGGCTTTATTATAAAACGAGTCATTTGTTAAATATTTGAATAAAATTTACTATTTTGCACAAGAATTGCTCGCTATTTAGAGGGAAACCAATGAGCAAACAAGAAGAAATAAAATATCTTCTCCACACTTTGGGAATTAAACCGGGTTTAATTGCCGAGAAACTCGGGATGAAAGTCCAAACTCTTAATTACCTCATTAATGACAGTCCGCAATTTGATGAAGACATTTATTCCAAAATAAAAGAGATTATTGAAGGTTACCAATTCGAATTAAACCTTTTTGAAGAAGAATATGAACGAAATCTTGATTTGTTCACGGATGACAAACTTAACTTTGGGATTGGAGAACGAATAAGAGTATTTGCAAAAAGAAAATATGGAACGTTAAAAAAATTAGCCGAGGCAATGAAAATTTCTCCGCAGCAATTGCAGCAATATATAAGCGGTAAAAGAGAACCGGGTTCCAGAATCCTCGCTAAACTATTAAGACTGGGATGCGACGTTAACTGGCTCTTAGGCGGAAGAGAATCAATCGAATCCTACAAAATCTACAAACTCGAAAACCAGCTTAGAAAACTCCAAAGTAGTTTTGAGCAAATAACATCTATCATACAAAAAACAGACGGCGTTCATTAAGTTTTAACGCCTTTCAATAGATAATTATTTTTCCATTAAATTTTCGCCCCTAATTTCTAATATTAGCAGAAGATAGACAAGAGTTACAATGAACAACAATTACTGGTTTCTGCAAAATATCGACCTATTTAAGATTCTCTGTCCGCATAAATTCGGCAATTATAAAACCACCCACGAATTTAAAAAACTCAAGAAAGACGAATTCATTTATATGGAAGGCGACCATTCAAACAAAGTCTATTTAATAGCCGAAGGAAAAGTTAAAATTGGATATTACACTGATGACGGTAAAGAAGTTTTAAAAGCAATCCTCTCCAAGGGTGAAATATTTGGTGAGATGGCAATCCTTGGTGAAAAAAATAGGAACGAGTTTGCACAAGCTTTGGATTCCACTACAGAATTATGTTCGATGAGTGTTGAAATTTTGAAAGAATTAATGCTGGAAGATAAAACACTCACGACCAAGATATACAAATGGATCGGTATGCGTCTGCAGAAAGTGGAACGGAAAATTGAGTTATTGGTATTTAAGGATGTAAGAACGCGACTGATTGAATTTATTAGTGAACTTGAAAGTGAATACGGTACAAAGAAAAACGGATTTATTGTAATTAAACATTCCTACACACAAAAAAATATTGCCGACTTAATCGGTTCGAGTAGACAGACTGTTAGTTCTCTATTAAATGAATTTCAGAGTGAGGGATTGATAAAAATAAAACGCGGGAAGTTTATACTAAATAAGTCTTTTAACTGATCAACCTGTATTTCCCATTTCGTTTGAAAAATCATTGCTTCTTTTTTATTGAACTGGCTTGCCAGGCGTGGTTCTTTGATAAGCATAGCGAAAGCGGTTGATTGAATATATTGAGATATGTACATTTGCACCAGTCTTTTAAAATTAATTTATAATTGTAACGGGGCTATAGCTCAGCTGGGAGAGCGTCTGAATGGCATTCAGAAGGTCAGGAGTTCGATCCTCCTTAGCTCCACAAGACTTAGTCTTGAGTTTCGCTAAGCTACGGTAGGCATGCCCGCATTTTGACTTCCATCTCCTGTCTTCTATATTCTATTCCTTATTCTTCAACTCATTCTCATTAATCGAATAATGCCAAATTTATTTGCCATTCTAATTATCCCGCATAAGATTCTTTTTGGCAACATATTGGTTAACAGAAAGAACAAAATGAATTTTACATTAATTTACGCATTGTCTCTAACCAATATTAAAAATATCTTTGCATAACGATCATATGGAAAAATGAAAAAACTATTAATTAATCTGATTTTAATACTTCTGTTTTTAACTTTAGTAACGTCGTCTTGTGATGATACAAAACCATCTGATTTGCCTACAATACCCGAAAGCAATGTCACTTATTCTAAGTATATTCAGCCAATTTTTGATCTGAGTTGTACTTCAGGCGGTTGTCATAACG
>CAZRIQ010000319.1:0-3567 GCA_964600175.1 uncultured Melioribacter sp.
AGGACGCCGCCCTCTCAAGGCGGAGATCACGGGTTCGAATCCCGTACGCGCTACCAATTCTGGTGAAAAGTTTGTAAAGTTAGAAAGTTCATAAAGTTTGCCTGCCATGCCGAGATTTGAAAAACATATCTTCATTTGTGAGAATAAGCGTCCGGCGGAAGACCCAAGAGGCTGCTGTTCGCATAAAGGATCGACTCAAATAAAAGAGGCATTTAAAAAGAGACTGAAAGAATTGAGATTAAATTCAAAAGTGAGAGCAAACACTTCCGGGTGTCTGGATGCTTGTGAATTCGGCGTCAGTGTGGTTGTTTATCCTGAACAGGTTTGGTACGGCGGTGTAAAACTCAGCGATGTGGAAGAGATAATACAAAGTCATATTATCAATAACTTACCTGTTGAAAGACTTCGGATAAAAGATAAGAGGTTTTTATGACAAACGATAAATCTGAAAAGGTACGGGCTAAGAAAGTCTTTGATATTCTGTCAAAAGAATATCCAGGTGTAAAACCGGCTTTGGAATACGATAATGCTTTCGAATTATTGATCTCCACGATTCTTTCCGCTCAATGCACGGATGAAAGAGTTAATATTGTTACAAAGGATCTCTTCAAAAAATATAAGAAGCTGGGGGACTACATCAAAGTTTCCAACAGTGAATTGGAGAAAGATATTTTTTCGACCGGTTTTTATAGACAGAAAGCAAAATCATTAAAAAATTGTTGTTCGGAGTTAATTGAAAAATACAGCGGCAAAGTCCCAAAGGATTTCGACGCACTAACACAACTGCCCGGTGTTGGAAGGAAAACAGCATCGGTTATTGCCGGCAATGCTTTTGGAATTCCTGCAATTGCAGTCGACACACATGTAAAACGACTTTCCAATCTATTGGGATTTATCAAATCTGGGGACCCTTTAAAAATAGAACTCCGCCTCAAAGAACTTTTGCCGGAATCTTATTGGATAAATGCTTCACATTGGCTTGCTACTCACGGAAGGCAAGTATGTATTGCAAGAAAGCCGAAGTGCCTTGAATGTGTGATTGGTCAACTTTGTCCGTCGTTCAATCCTTTGGTTCAAAAGAAAGGAGAAAAAAGTGGATCAAAACATAGAAAGAAATAGAGATTACTGCCTGGAAATTTTACAGGAATACACAAAAAGCGACAGCTTGTTAAAACATGCTTATGCAGTTGAATCATGTGTGAGAGCATACGCCGAAAAGTATAATGAAGATATGGAGTATTGGGGCAGCGTTGCGCTCCTTCACGATTTTGATTATGAAATGTATCCTACTGCTGAAGAGCACCCCTTCAAAGGAAATGAGATTCTAAAAGAAAAAGGATTCTCAGAAGATTTCAGAAATAGTATTATGTCTCATGCAGATTATACAAATATTGCAAGAGAAACATTGCTGCAAAAAGTATTATTTGCGTGTGACGAACTTGCAGGTTTTATTACTGCGGTTACGTATGTCCGTCCGAGTAAAACTATTGATGAGGTGGAAGTTAAATCCGTTAAGAAGAAGATGAAAGACAAAGCATTTGCCAGAGCAGTTAGTAGGGAAGATATTCAAAAAGGAGCGGAAGAACTTGGAGTTCCTTTGGATGAACATATAGGAACCTGCATCGAAGCGATGAAAAAGAATAAAGAGTTATTGGGATTATAATTGGTTGGAGAAACTGCACCGGATTTTACATTAAAGGATCAGAACGGGAAAGAGTTTAGACTTTACGATAATCTTTCAAATAATGTTATGCTGGTTTTTTACCCCAAGGATGAAACGCTTGTTTGTACAAAACAACTCTGCAGTTATAACAATGAGTATGAAGAATTTATGAGAGCCGGGATTCAAATAGTCGGTGTTAATATGGGCGACGAAGAATCCCACAAGAAATTTGTTGATAAAAATAATTTCCGGTTTCCATTGCTTGCAGATAAGAACAAAGAGGTATCGAAGATCTACAACGCCGTAAGCATTACCGGTTTGAACAAAAGAAAAATCATCGTTATCGATAAATCCCGGAAAGTGATCTATGAAAGCTCCACTCTCCCGATTTTTTATAAAGGGACCTCTGTGATTTTGGACAAAATTAAATCATTAAAGTGACTTGACATTAGTATACCTACTTCCCTAAATTAACGGACAAAAATGGAGAAATTTTATAGAGCATTTGGCTACATTCCTGAATTAAGTTATTATTTGCGGGCAGTTAATATAATTTTATAAAATAATTCTTAGAATCCGATGAAAGCCAAATTCTCGTTAGTATTTCTCTTTTTTATTTTAAATCTCTCCTTGTTTGCCCAGGATGTTGAAGTTATTTCATCCAACCCGCAATCTATTACGATAGTATATACTACACAGATGTTGGATACATCTCTTGTTTCGATAGCCGGACAATCGTTTTACAAATTCAATCTTGCATACGGAGCGTTGGACCCTCGCATTGATGTTGGTGATCCGCATATTCCATTTAGAGAGGTAAATATTGGTGTCCCGTCTGAAACAGGGAATACAATCCAGGTTCTCTCTTCGAACTCAACGAATTTGACCGGGAAAATAATTCCGGAATATGTTAATAGTGCACAGAAGAGTGGTGTACAATTAACCTCTAAATATTTGCAAACAAGAGATCCCGAATTGGTTACGTTTAGTGATTACGGATTGGTAAGAGAACTGCCTGTTCAAACAATAAGAATTTCTCCAATTCAGTTTGATGCTTCATCGGATCAAATTAGAATATACTCAAGAATCGTTTTCAGAATAAATTTCGGTTCGGTGCACGAACAGGTTTCAACGGTGAAAGACAGCAGTCTTTCAAGTATAATATTGAATTGGAAAGTTGCAAAGAGTTGGGGCAAAGAAGTTTCGGTTGGGAGGTTACAGAAAACAAACGACAATCCTTTTTCTTCACAAAATAATTGGTATAGATTTGAAGCCCTGGAAGAAGGTATTTATAAGATAGACAGAACTGCACTCCAATCGATGGGAATTGATCCGAGCACAGTTGATCCGAGAACAATAAAAATTTACAGTAACGGAGGGTATCAGTTACCCGAAGACCCCTCAGCTGCTCGGCCTGACGGTTTGGTTGAAAATGCAGTTTATGTTTCGGGTGAACAGGACGGGCACTTCGACGAAGGAGATTACATTTTATTTTACGGAAGGGGTACCGAGTTTTGGGAACGCAGTAAAACTTCAACAAAAATCGTACGAACGAAAAACCAGTTTTCCAAGAAAAACTATTATTGGATTACTGCGGGCGGCGGTACCGGTAAACGAATGGAACCGAAAAGCTCTCTGAATCAAACAAATTTTTATCAGCAGCAAACTTCGTTTGCATTTAGGCAAAACGATAAAGACAGTATCAATATAGGAAGTACCGGAAGAGAATATTTTGGCGATGAGTTGGATTATAACACACAATCAAGAACATATATTAATTCTCTCAACAATTTTGTACCCGGTTCAAAAATTTATTATAAGGTTCGTGTAGCTAATATATCGTCAGGCGTCAGAAACTTTTCTTTAAGCGAATCGAACAGTGTGATTTATAGAGCTGCAGTAGG
>CAZRIQ010000320.1:0-3553 GCA_964600175.1 uncultured Melioribacter sp.
CTTCACCCGAAGTAAGTATGACAATGAATAGCGAAGGCGCAAGAGAATGGGCAAGAATAACCGGTGCCAACGTAAACAAAAGATGTGCAATCGTACTTGACGGTGTAATCTACTCTGCCCCAACAATAATTAATAAAATTCCAAACGGCAGTTCTCAGATTACGGGGATTTCCAGTTTGGATGAAGCTAAATTGTTGGAAATCGTGTTGAAAGCCGGTGCACTCCCCGCTCCGATCGATATTATAGAAGAAAGAACCGTTGGTCCTTCTCTCGGCCAGGATTCGATAAGTCAGGGATTTAACTCATTTATAATCGGTTTTATCTTTGTTTCGATCTTCATGGTTGTTTATTATAAAAAAGGCGGTATTGTAGCAGATATCGGTTTGATAAATACTATTTTATTGATACTTGGAGTATTAGCCGGATTTAACGCAACACTAACACTGCCGGGTATTGCCGGTATCATTTTAACAATAGGTATGGCAGTAGATGCCAACGTTCTTATTTACGAAAGAATTCGGGAAGAACTTACAACAGGTAAGACAGTTAAAGCAGCCGTCGACAGCGGATTTGCAAATTCGTTTTCAGCTATCTTCGATTCAAACATAACGACTTTCTTTACCGGCATCATTCTATATCAATTCGGTAGCGGACCGGTACAAGGATTCGCTCTCACTCTAATGATAGGAATTGCCGCAAGTTTGTTTTCCGCATTAGTCGTAACACGTATAATTTTTGATTTCATGGTAGTAAAGGGCTACAAAATAAATGTTGGTTAATAAAGTTAAGCGGGAGATCTTGAATAAATGAGAGTATTTGAAAATTTAAGTGTTGATTTCATGGGGAAGAGGAAAATTTTCTATTTCCTTTCCGGTTCCCTATTGTTCCTGGGGATTGTAAGTATAATTTTCAGAGGTTTACAGTTTGGAATTGATTTCAAGGGCGGAACAGAGGTAGCAATTCAATTTGAAAAACCCGTTGAGATTTCTCAGGTAAGACAGGAAGTTGATAGAATAGGACTCGGCAACATTGAAGTGAAAACTTTTGGCGGAAGTACGGGAATTTTAGTTAGAACGGAAATCCAGGAAATTCCCGCTAATATTTTTCCAAAAGTAACCGATAAAATTAGACAACTAATTGATAAAACATCGCCGGGTGTAAAAACAACAGTTCTTGATTCCACAATTAACTCAATTACTTTTTCGTTCCCCGATCCTCAAACTGCAGATCTCATGAACGAAAAGTTATATGAATCCGGTTTCCAAACTACAAAAGCTTCTGCTGAACGCACCAATACAGCAGTCATAATTCGCGTGGGTATAGCAGATTGGATAAAGGAAAATCTTACTGAAAGATTTTCAGATAATCCTTTCTCAGTACTGAAAGAAGATAAGGTCGGTCCCAAAATCGGTCAGGAATTAAAAACAGATGCATTATTAGCCGTTCTTCTTTCTTTAGTCGTTATTCTAATTTACCTTGGATTCAGATTTAAGTTTACCTTTGCCATAGGCGCAGTTGCCGCTCTATTTCACGACGTTTTGATTACGCTGGGTTTATTTTCAATCTTATACGGTATCATTCCCTGGCTGAATTTGGAAATTTCAATAAGCGTTGTTGCGGCGTTCCTTACACTCGTCGGTTATTCGATCAACGATACGGTCGTTGTATTCGATAGGGTGCGTGAGAATTTGAAAATTCATAAAACACTTCCTTTAAATGAAAACATGAACAACGCTATCAATAAAACAATGAGCAGAACGGTTATTACCGGTTTTACGACTTTAATAAGTGTTGTTGTACTTATGATATTTGGCGGCGAGGTTTTAAAAGGATTTGCATTCGCATTATTCATAGGTATTATAGTAGGAACTTATTCATCAATATTCGTGGCAAGTGCTTTCGTACTTGAATATGCAAATAGAACAAACAAAAAAGTTCAGTTCTAACACCATTATAAATATTTAAAAATAAAAAAACCGGTTCAGTTACGAACCGGTTTTTTTATGAAAAATACTCTATGAATGTTTTGCAACTATTAGGGTAATATCGTCGTACTGCGGAGTTTCTCCCCTAAAATTTTTAACGTTAGTCACTATGCTGTTTGTTAAGCCATTACACTCTTTACCATAATTTTGAAGGAGCATATCTTGTAATCTTTCCATCCCATAGAGTTCCAATTTATTATTCATGTTCTCAATTAACCCGTCCGAAAACAAACAATACAAATCGCCTTTCTTCATATCGATACCCATTTCTTCCAGTGTTGCATCAAATATTTCTCCTTTTTCAAGACCTAGACCGATACCGGCAGGCTGGAATTGTTTTATTTCATTATCCCTAACCATAATCATTGGTGTATGACCCGCACGGCACAACTCGATTCTTTTTTTCTTCACATCAAACAGCGCCAAGCTTACGGTTATAAAATAATTTCGCTCTATATTGTTAAACAAATTCCTGTTGATCTCAGATAAAATCTTTTTCGGTGAATCCATTTGTTCACAATATAGTTTGACCATAGTTTGAATTTTCGACATATAGAAAGAAGCCGACAATCCTTTGCCGGATACATCACCAATAACGGCAAACAATTTTGTCTTCGATAATTCTATGAAATCGTAATAATCTCCGCCGACCTGCATCGCCGGTATCATTTTACCGCAGATGTCAAGATTATCAACCACAGGAAGTTTTTTAGGAAGCAAACTTTCCTGAATTTTACGCGCGTTATCGAGCTCTTTTTCCAGTTTTAATTTATCGGCTTCGGTTTCATAAAGTCTTGCATTTTCAATTGCAACCGCAGTTTGATTCGCCGCCGCAAGCAGCAGGTCAACATCCTTACCGGCAAACTGCGAGCCGGAATATTTCAATCCGAAAACAATCAGTCCAATCAGATTCGATTTAATCAACAATGGAACAACTGTATAAATATGTTCTTCTATAAGAAACTCGTCTTCTTCCCCGAATAATTCTTTGAACTCATCTCTTTCGGCAAACATTTTCTTGCCGACAGATTTTTTTTGTGCAAAGAATTTTTCAAACCTATCGTCCTCGTCGTTTAATTTCAGCGAGGCATAAAATATTCCCTCACTTCTTGCAAGTTCGAAGGCTTTCTTCTTTTCATTTTTCAAAAAAATACCGAAATGTTTCAGTCTTAGCGACTCGACAAACATTT
Organism: uncultured Melioribacter sp.; assembly: GCA_964600175.1. GTDB lineage: Bacteria > Bacteroidota > Ignavibacteria > Ignavibacteriales > Melioribacteraceae > Pyranulibacter. The sequence goes on from CAZRIQ010000320.1 coordinate 3,176, forward strand.
TTTCTGTCGAGTCCAGAATTTTATCGAAACCAACTATACTTGTTACATCGCTGCTGAATTTCAACAACACTTTTTGGAATGCAAACTGCTCAGGGTAGAATTTTACTGTTATCAAATCCTGGAATTTATTTTTAGTCGATTGGAATATTGTAGCAAACGCAATGAATATAACACCCGCAATTATGCCCTGGTACTCAGTTCCGATTGCCGAGCTGACACTTTGCCCTATTATATAAATTACAAAGAAGTAGATCGCCCCGAGTGTAATAGTTGCCGTTCCATAGAGAATTGCATTTCTAATTACATCCCCCACATCCATCAATGAATATTTGAAAATCGAATAGCCGAATGCAATGGGTAGCAGCGCAAGTAAGATTA
>CAZRIQ010000321.1:0-3553 GCA_964600175.1 uncultured Melioribacter sp.
TATAAGTGTCGAACAAAATGAGAGAGCCCTCGCGTTTAGACTTCTTCCGAAAGAATTGGCGGCGGACGTTTTTGAGTATTTCGACTTCGATACGCAAATGGAACTGATCAAATCTCTTGGTCACGAAGAAGTTGCCGTGGTATTGAACGAAATGTCCCCCGATGATAGAACTGCATTGTTCGAAGAAATGCCGCCGTCTGTGGTTAAACAGATGGTTGCAAGTCTGTCTCCGGATGAACGGAAAATAGCACAGGAACTTCTCGGGTATCCCGAAAATTCGGTTGGTCGTTTGATGACGCCGGATTATATAGCGGTTAAAGAAGATTGGACTATTGAATATACATTAAATTATATCAGAGAGAACGGGAAAGACAGTGAAACGCTTAATATAATTTATGTGGTCGACGGGAAAGGTAAGCTGATCGATGATATCAAGATTAGAGAATTTTTACTTTCACCGTTAAATAAAAAAGTCTCCGATTTGATGGATGAAAATTTTGCCGCACTAAGTGTAAACGACGACCAGGAAGTTGCAGTAGGTGTATTTAAGAAGTATGACCGGATAGCATTACCCGTTACGGATTCGACCGGCGTTCTGGTTGGTATTGTTACGATAGACGATATTTTCGATGTTGCCGAAGAAGAAACAACTGAAGACATCCAAAAGATTGCAGCTGTTGAAGCATTCGATGAATCTTATTCCGATATATCAGTTATGAAAATGATCAAGAAAAGAGCTGGATGGTTGAGTATCCTTTTCTTGAGTGAAATGCTCACCGCTACTGCGATGGGTTTTTTTGAAAATGAAATCAGTAAAGCCGTAGTATTGGCTTTATTCATACCGTTGATTATTTCTAGCGGAGGTAATTCGGGTTCACAGGCAACAACACTTGTCATACGTGCGTTATCTTTGGGTGAGGTAAAACTTAAAGATTGGTTTTTTGTATTCCGCAGAGAAATATTTACAGGTTTGATATTGGGTTTGATTCTTTCCGTAATTGGGTTTTTAAGAATTTCGATTTGGCATATTGCCGGTGGTGTTTACGGCGAACATTGGGTTTTAGTTGCACTCACCGTAAGTTTTTCATTGGTGGGTGTTGTTACATGGGGAACCTTAATGGGAAGTATGCTTCCGCTGTTGATGAAAAAATTGGGTTTTGATCCTGCAACATCCTCGGCACCGTTCGTTGCTACTTTAGTGGATGTTACGGGAATTATAATTTATTTTACTGTTGCGCTAATAATACTTGGAAAAATGTTGCAATAATATAGTTGTATTTTTCTAAAAATTATGGTTGATAGTCCATATTGATTTGCAAAAAAACGGTTCACAATAAATAACTAAGAGGAGGAAATGGCGTCCGCAGAATTTGAATTGTTTATAATCCTTATTCGTTTAAAATCTTACCTGATTAGTATGATCGATGATCCGAGATCGTGCGAAAATAATTTTTATTATTCCGAAGAATATCTTGATAGGCGATTTCCCGAACAGAAAGAGGAAGTGCTCGAACTCCTGGAAAGTTATGGAATAACCAACGACTGTGATATTGCGTTCAATGAGCAGATACATCTAAGGTTCAGAGAAATGGTAAAGGGAAAAGAACATGCGAAAAATCTTCAATCAATTTTGAGTGATTTTGAAATTGAGGCGAAGGAGCTGCTGACAAAGGAAAAAAAACTCGACGAGTTTAGGCTCGAAAGGGAAAACAAGATAAAAGAGATTATCAACGTTCTACTTCAAATAGCGCGTATGTGGTCTACACGAAGTTTAATTGAGAATGAGATAGATGATTTTTCCGTACTCGACGAAGAAGAAGTGATTCGTCCCGAAGAGATTCTTGCCCTCAATGTTCTTGATAAAGATGTTACCGCTTCGTTTAGGAATATATCCCAATTCACGAATTTTTATCTAAGCAATTTGGTTGATTATTATTTTTTGTATGGTGGCGACATTGCGCTTGCTGAGTTCGTTAAAGGTTTGGAGGAATTTAAAACGCTTGTTTCCGGAAAATATTCTGAATTATTTAAGAAGCATGGTCTCGATCATGGAGATCGATAATTAGGAAAATAAATTGGGGAAAGAATGAAAGCTAGAACGTTAGTGACAATTTTTTCGGTTATTATTTTTACAGCAGGATGTAGTCTGTTTCAAAAAGATTCTATTGATGGCATATGGAGTCTTTCATTTAGGGGTGACATTACCTATTCGTTCGATATGACTATTAATCCCGATATGAGTTTCAAAAAAACTATGCAGGTTCCGTCTCAGAATGGAGACATTGATGTTACTTTTTCCGGTAAGGTTGATGAACAGGGAAACATTGATTCTGATATTTATGCTTTTGGATCAAAGATTGGAAAGCTTAGCGGAAAGTTAAATTATGAAACCGGTGAGGGAGAATGGTATGGTTCATCTTACACTGGGAAATGGACTGCGCTGAAAAAGAAATAAAAAAAGGGCTTGCATTCGCAAGCCCTTTTATCGATTCAATAACTATGATTATTTCGTCTCTGTTACTGTAGCTTTTATTTCAACCCTTCTATTCTTGGCTCTGTTTGCCTTTGATGTATTTGGAACAGCTGGGTTATCTTCTCCAAACCATTTTACGTCTAACGCAGAGTCGTTAATTCCTTTTTTCACTAGATAATCTTTAACGGAATTAGCTCTCTTTTCAGACAGCTTCATGTTGTATGCTTTTGGTCCGATACTGTCTGCAAAACCGCTCAGTTCAAGTTTAACATCGGAATATTTGGATAACATTTCGTATATAGAATCCAATACTTCTTTGGCGTTCTTGTTTAAGCTGGATTTGTCAAAACCGAAGTAAGCATTGTCCATAGTCATTTCTTTTGTAACTTCTTTTTGCGGAATGTCGTCCGAAGGATCGAGAGGATTTGTTCCGTTTGCAACTTCCTGTCCGTCTGATACTGTTCCGCCGTCGGTATCGGTTTTTAACGGATCGGTTTTGTATTTAGTTACTTCTTCACCGTCTTTCAAACCGTCACCATCTGTATCGGTTTTTAACGGATCGGTTTTGTATTTCATTACCTCATCACCGTCATTTAGTCCATCACCGTCTGAATCTAATTTTGTCGGATCGGTTTGGTATTTTGTAACTTCGTCGTAATCACTGAGTCCGTCACCATCTGTATCAACCTTATTTGGATTGGTGTTATATTTCATTACTTCATCACCATCAGTTAAACCGTCACCATCTGTATCGACCTTTAGAGGATTAGTTGTATATTTCTTTACTTCGTCTCCATCTTTTAAACCATCACCATCTGTATCGGGATTATTAGGATCGGTGCCCAGTTCTTCTTCTTCTTTTTTAATAAGCCCATCGCCGTCTTTATCGGAATATGGGCTGTCACCGGAAAATATTAAGCCCACACCAAAATTAATGTAAGCATCGTTGAAGTCTACAATCTTGTAGTAATTCAGATTTTCAGTTAAAGAATAATTAACACCGCCGCTGACATCGAGCAAAAGATTGTCTGAAAGTTTAATTTCTGTTCCGATACCGAACGGTATTACTCCTGTCCAGCC
>CAZRIQ010000322.1:0-3546 GCA_964600175.1 uncultured Melioribacter sp.
TTCGGATATCTTGCCAGAAAACCAAATATCACCTAATTACAGATATCCTATTTTCTATAGAAAATCAAAAACGTAAACTCCATCAAAAGGATTTGCTCTTATCAAAAAACGATATCACAACAATTTCAATGTCCTGATATCTATGGATTTATAGAAGCAGGTATCAAAGGTCTGGATAACCCCCAAGTTCAGCAGTAGGGCAGACCGCAGAGCGTTCAAATATCGGAAGGTCGTCATGCCGGCCCCGTCTGCCCAACGTCAATCGACGACAACCTTGATATTCGGATTTCCCAGTCGATCCTTGCACCTCCCCTGAAACAGGTGATCCCGAACTTCATTACAGTGGCATTGAAGAGCAATGCATAGCGGCTTCAGGTGGGACTCTGGGACGAGAACCCACATCGCAAACTGGAGGCCCCATCGCCAAGTGACTCTAACAAAGTGCCTGTTCGCCTGATGCAGCAGGTCACGGAGTTCTTGATACCCGTTCGCCACAGGAGTGTTTGTCCCATCCAAATCACCATTGGCTACCGGAAAAGCACGGCCCCAAGTCCAGAACAGCATGAGCAACGGTGACTCCTGTCCTTGCGCGATAAGCCGTTCAACTATTCGTCGATAACGGTTCCGCTTCGGTTGATCCTGGTCCTGGCGCCACATCGCGAAGGGATCGAGCAGCACGAGGTCCTGAGAGTTCCACTCAGAAACGTTGTTTTCAACGTGCAACTCGCCATCGAAATAGCCCTGGTCCTCGGATTCCGGCAGGATTCGGACTTTGACGTGCGGCAGTTGCAAACATGACGCCGCAAATACATCACGCAGCACCCTCCGCGTGTCCGCATCCAGCTCGTAAAGTTCGAGCTGATGGCTTCCTCCTTGGACACAGCCGAGCCGCCAGGCATTTACAACCGCCGATCCACTGTACCACTCGAATTCCACCAGATGGGCAGGTGAAACATCCAGCGCGCTTTGCGATGCCCTCTGCACGTCGTGCAGCAAAACGCCAGCATCAGCGCCGAGGGGATCGTACAGGCATTCCAGCAACGGCCTTCGGGCATCGTCGGCGGGAATTCGGTACATCCCACGTCCGGCGTGACATTCGCGAACCCGAAGTTTTGTAGACCACGGAGAATGCGCCAACAGGTAGTCCAAGACGGTCAAGTAAACGGTGTGCTTGCCGAGATCACCGCCGTTACCGGCGTTTCGGTTCTGACAATTCTCATCTTGAAGCTGGCGCCACGGCATGGAGTGCCCCCGTTTGTATGCAAGCGAACGTTGAAATCGTCTGCCTAAAAGCCGTATTTGTTTTACCGCATTATTGCAACATAATCCGGCGTACCAAATCCAGATATCTTGCCATAAAACCAACTATCTGAAATCACATAAAAATTGCATATATGTTCTGCATATCCCAGGGTTTCAAGGGCCTTGATATTTGCAGAAGCATAGCAGCTATCTGGTTCATAGAAACTAAGATAACTGCCACTTTGAATACAAAATGGAGTTAGCAGTTAAATCATAATTAATCCACCGGTTTTACCGGTGAGAATTGAAAAGGTTATACCGTTTAAGGCGCTTTTTGAGTTATATTTAATCCGCAATACGAAGCACGAAATTCGAAACAAATTGGAAATACAAATTTTTCATTGTTGAAAACGGGTACGAATAAGACAGTCATACATAGGCGATGTGAACACAAGGGTTTTGGTCATTTGGTATTGTTTCGAATTTCGATATTCGTATTTTAAATTCACTATTGCTGATTATTTCACTGGCCCCTTTTAGGGTTCTTCCTCATACCACCAGTTCTACCGGTGGTCGCTGATTTGCCACCCTTATTTTTCTTGCGGCCTACTCGATCTTTGTATAGAGGCCGGAATACATTTATAAAGTATATTGTAGAACCTATAGTCATTAATAGTGACAGCAGTTGCTGCCAAATATGAAACCCGATCGTGCTGGTGAAAAAAAAGTAAAGCATTCCGAATGACAAAATCAGAAAAAGTATGACTGTGCTTACTCCAAGAATAAATTCAGCAGATTTCTGAACGCTAAAGACTCCTAAATCAAAAATATCAGCACGATAATCCTTCATATCAGATAAGTTAAATGGATATTTTTCAGAGCTTTCAAAACCCGAATCTTTACGAACAGAGTTCATTATAATATCGTATCTTGCCAGAACACATCCAGTTTTTTTTATAGCTGTGAACAACCCAATCGTAATTAAAAATAAAAACTCCGATAATATATATAAACCGAATAGAACTGCCGCTTGCTCTTGCGGTTTGACATCTTTGAGAAATCCAACAGTCAATCCTACAGAGGCTACAACTGCGGTAAAAAAGAATCCAAGATATTGAACACGTCCTGACTCAAGGTGGCGGTAGTGATTCCAAGCTTGCTCCCATTCTCGAGTAAGGTGATCCAATTTAAGGCAATTTTCTTTAATGTGATTTTCGTTCATTCTTCATTCAAGCCTCGTCAATTATGATATATGGAACCATTAGTAGTTATCTATTTTAAAAACAGCAAATATAATTAGAAATACTTACCGGAATTACAGATACCTTGCCAGTCTCTGTAATTATCAAGTTATTGGAATCGTTTAAGATATAATTCGTATATCACACGTATTTTGCCGCTTGATATGTTGGTTTTGATAGCAGATAGCACAACGCGATGCTCAGGGGCGCGCGGTGTTTGCGCGTCCCTTGCAGCATCAAGGTTAGGCAATAAAAGTCTCTAATGTCAATGCGAGCGATCTTCGCTCAGTTCATCTATATGAGTAAACCACGGCATTTTAAGTATTTCTTCTGAATACTTATCATAGAACTTCTGCCTTAGACCCGCGGCTTCTTCTGCTAAAAGTCGCTGACGCTCATGCCACTCTGGACCTGGGTCTCTCGAAAAAAATGTTGAATACATTTTTTTAAGTTCTGCATCTAACTTTTCTAAATGTGGATCTCGGATAATCACGTCAACTTGAATGTTTAATTCTGTACCACTATCTATACCAGCTTCTATTAATGTTTGGTTGTCTTCCAATGGAGAATTAGAAATCAATGTATACACAAATTGAACACTGATACCCAGACTTTCAATAATTTCCTTCTCGGGTAAGGCTAATGCCTTTATTATAATATTTTTCAAGACCCAAACCCTCATTTCAGAAGGAATCGTTAATTTAACTTTTCTACCGAAACGTTCTGAACGTATTGATATAGTAATAGTATTTGTTATTTCTTCATATTGTTCAATCAGACTCGCATAATAGTGCGACCACCTGAGATCCTCAACTTCAAGTATTTTCAAGACATTGACTCCCGAGCGGCCATTGATAATAATTTGATTTTCATTTACCTTGGCCGTTTGAGCCAATTTATCTTTGTTATCTTGAACAACATGATCAATGTTTGGAATGCCCGCTTGTTTCCCTTTCTCTGTGAAAAAACCAGCCAAATAGGCTCCAACGGAAAAAACTATAAGGATGATAATTAAATAGTGCCCATCCATAAAGGGTAATTATCTGAAATAAAAAACAAAAAA
>CAZRIQ010000323.1:0-3545 GCA_964600175.1 uncultured Melioribacter sp.
AAAAGTGATTTATAACAGTAGGGAATTGTATGCTTTTATCGGCGGACTTACGAGACGCCCCTTACTTCAAAGAATAATAAAGAATATTGAGAGCTTTTTTATCAAAAGAGTCGATTTGATTTTAACTACGGGTGAAATGGATTCTTCTTTCATTGAAGAATTCTACAAAGTTCACAATACACTTGTGATTAGAAATATTCCTTTGTTTCAGAAACCGAGTGTGAGAGTCGATCTCCGAAAGAAATACAACATCTCGTCAGATAAAATAATTTTGTTGTACCAGGGTGTGATTATTGGAGGAAGGGGGATAAGACTAGTTATAGAAGCGATAAAAGAGATCCCGCAGGCAGTACTTTTACTTTTCGGCGACGGGGAAGAGAAAGAGAATTATAAGTCGTTAGCCAAAAAATACGGATTGCAAGACCGTGTGATATTTGCCGGATCGATTGATCAGAAAAATTTGATAAATTACACTTGCGGAGGCGATATCGGCGTTGCACTAATTGAAAATATTAGTGTCAGTTATTATCATGCTTTACCTAACAAGTTGTTTGAATATATAATGGTAGGAATCCCCGTTCTATCGAGCGACCTTCCGCAAATGAAAAAGATTGTCGATGCATACGAAATTGGCGCTGCAATTGATATTGAGAAACCAGAAAATATCGTTTCAAAAATAAACGAGATGGTTGAAAACAAAGTTTTGTTGGAGAGTTATAGGGCGAACTGTACGAAGGCTGCTAAAGAGTTGAATTGGCAAAAAGAGTTTGAGAAGACAAAACCTGTTCTGTACAAAGTTTTTGAGTAAATGAAAAAACAAAAGAGAATATTAATTGTACGACCCGATCGAATAGGGGATGTTGTTTTATCGACGCCCCTCCCGCGGGAAATTAAGAAGCAATATCCCGATAGTTATATAGCTGTTCTCGTTCGAAAATATACGAAGGATATCTATTTTAATAATCCTTATGTGAATAATATAATTTTGGCAGACGACAATAAAAGTTTCTTTCAAAAAGTAAAAGAAATTAGACACGAGAAATTCACACATTCGCTTACTCTTCTTCCGACAGAGAGATTGAATTATATGTTGTTTCTTGCCGGAATTCCGTATAGAGTAGGAGTTGGGCATAAGCTGTACCAATTTTTAACTTTTACACATTATGTATCACGGCATAAATATATTCCTTTAAGACACGAAGCAGATTACTGTATGGATCTTGCACGGAAAATCGGTGTTAAGTCGGATAATCTTGAAACTGAAATTTTTCTAACTGCTGAAGAAATTATTAAAGTAGCAGAGTTCAGAAAGAAAAGGTTAACCGACAAAAAATATATTATCGGCATTCATACAACGAGCGGTAATTCTTCGCCGAACTGGTTAGTTTCAACCTATAAAAAGTTGATTGAAAGGTTGAGCGCGAATCGAAACTTTTATCTTGTGGCAACTGATAACAAGGTACCGAAGGAATTAGCTAATATTCCCGGTATTGAATATCCGAATGTTGGTAAAAGTCTTAGGGAGTCTTTCATAACTTTAGCCGGATTGGATTATTTGATTTCTTCCAGTACCGGACCCATGCATATTGCAGCAGCATTAAAAGTGAAGACCCTGTCGCTGTTTTGCCCGATACCGGCGTGCTCTCCGGAATTATGGGGTCCGCAAGGAAATGAGCATAAGATAATTCTTCCTCCCAAGCATTCAAATAAATCAAGTGGCGATGTGGAATTAGAGAGAGAGATGTTTGAAGTGCTTCACGAAATTACAGTTGAAGAAGTTACGTCGGAGTTGGAAGCATGGATTATGAGTAAATGACCTCCGGGTAATAAATCAAAAATTTTTATATTTGCAGCTAATTTTGCCAAGCCCCGATCGGCATGTTTATACCCAACCCCGCCAGGTCCGGAAGGAAGCAGCGGTAAGTATCAAACTTGGGTGGTCGGTGTGCTTGGCTTTTTTATGTTCAATATTTCAGTAGAGGAGATTAGAGAGATGGATCAGATTCAAAACTCTCTTCCTTCTCGTCAAAATATTCTTTGATCAACTTGGCTTTACTCCAACCGATAACATTTGCTAACTGTTCTTCTTCAGCAGTTTTTATTTCGTCCAGACTCTTAAATTCAGTTAAAAGTTTCTCGGCAAGTTTAGAACCAATCCCTTTAATTTCCGTCAACTCGGAAGTGAAGGTTCTTTTACTTCTTCGTTCCCTATGAAACGTAATTGCGAAGCGATGCGCTTCGTCTCTCACATGCTGAAGCAGTTTTAAACTTGAGGAAGTTTTTGGAATCGACTGTGCCTCGGGATGACCCGGCAGAAATACTTCTTCTAATCTTTTTGCCAAACCGATGATCTCATAATTTTTTAATCCAAGACCATTAAGAGATTCAATTGCGCTGGAAAGCTGACCTTTGCCGCCATCTACCATAATTAAGTCGGGCAGCTTTTGTTGTTCTTCAATTAATCTTGAGTACCTGCGTGTTATCACTTCCTGTATACTTGCAAAATCATCAGGACCTTCGACTGTCTTTATAATAAATTTTCTATATGAATTTTTCTTTGGTTTCCCATCTACAAAAACAACCATGCTGGCAACAGAATCTGTTCCTTGTAAATTGGAGATATCGAAACATTCGATTTTTCTCGGGAGAGATTTTAATCTTAAGTCTCTCTGTAAAGCCGAGAGGGCATATGGCACATTCCCTTCCTTCTTCATTTTTTGAAGCTGTATTTCTTTCAACTGCAGCATGGCATTTTGTTTGCACATTTTCAGAAGCGACATCGCCTCGCTTTGCCTCTGAGGAATAACGAATTTGCACTTTTTAACAGCTTTGCCGTTAAGCCATTCAAGTAAAGACTCACCCTCGAACGGTCCTGTTTCAATAATTATTTCTTGAGGTACTTCCACAAACTCATTGTAATAAAATTTGATGATGGCATAATAAATCTGTTCCAATTCTTCATCGGTTTCGCAGCCGAGGTTCAATTGCTTCTTGCCGACGAGTTTACCGTTCCTAATATTTAAAATTGTTGCAGCAACATCTTTTCCTTCGTATGCAGCGCTTATTATATCTTTGTCGTCGAAATCGTTTGAGACAACCTTCTGCTTGGAAGAATAAATTTGAAGCTGTTCGATTCTATCTCTCAACTCGGCAGCTTTCTCGAAATCAAGGCTTTCCGAGTATGTCTGCATTTTGATTTTTAACTCGTTTATCAGGTCATCGGTCTTTCCACGCAGGAGTTTAACAACCTGGTTTACCATTTCGTTATAAGGTTCTTGGGCAACCAATCCTTCGCACGGACCGTCACACTTTTTGATGTGGTAATCAAGACAAACTTTGAATTTCTTCTTTTCTATCGCTTCCTCGGTAATATCGTAATTGCAGCTTCTAATCTTAAAAATTTGGTTGATCATTCTAAGAGACGATTTCATATTACGTACGTCGGTATAGGGACCTATATAATTTGAACCGTCTTTTATTTCTTCTCTTGTGTAAAAAATTCTCGTGTAAGGTTCGTTTGTAACACGGATGTAAGGAAACGATTT